>DATKYS010000132.1 GCA_035528375.1 bacterium | reverse complement strand
CGATTTCAGCAGCCCCGAGATTGATAGGTCCGGTATTACGGATAATCAGTTCAAACCTTCTAGTGATCTCGGCGAGAACAAAACCTATTACTGGCGGGTGCGTGCTCACAACCAATGGGGCGATAGTTCTTGGTCAACCGTTTGGCACTTTACCACCGGGGGGGAGACGGGTACGCCCCCGGACGCCCCCAGCCTCATTTACCCGGAAAACGGCCAGACTGACGTAGAGTTGCGCCCCACATTCCAGTGGACAGCAACGATGTCTTCAGGCTGGGCGCCCTTCGAGCAGGTCTCGTCGAGCACATCCGCGACCAATGCTACAGGCGCAAATCGTTTGACAGAAGCCGCCACCGCAGCCTACCAAGCGTCAACCACTCAAGCGCAACTCCACCGCATTCGGCAAAGCGCCGAAGGGTACAATCCCTTGTCGCCGGCCGAGAGCTACCGCATTCAGGCGGACGACAACTCTGACTTCAGCAGCCCCGAGATTGATAGCTCCGGTATTACGGATAATCAGTATAGACCTTCTAGTGACCTTGACGCGCAAACAAGATATTACTGGCGTGTGCGGGCTCACAATCAATGGGGCGACAGCGACTGGTCCGCCGTCTGGAGTTTCACCACTCGGCCGCCCTCAGATGAACCACCCGAAATCCCACAACTTATCTATCCCGATGATGGCGATACCGACGTTCCTGTACGCCCTACTTTCCTCTGGACTGCGACCCGAACCATCGGCGGAACTCTATACGGCCATAGCAGCACTTTTGGTCGCATCTCACCGGCGGAGGACTATCATATTCAGGTGGATAATGAGCCGAGCTTTTCAACACCGCGAATCATTGATGCTGAGTATATCCCCACAAACGAGTACACACATGACAGTGACCTGGACTACGGAACAGACTACTACTGGCGCGTCCGGGCGCGTAACGACGCCGGATACAGCGATTGGTCGGGGGCATACAGCTTCACTACAGAAGAATCACCAGAATGGCACATCGAGACCGTGGATTCGGCGGGAATCGTAGGCGAGTACACCTCTCTGGCGCTGGATTCCTCCGGCTACCCCCACATCTCGTATTACGACCAAACCAACGCTGATCTAAAATACGCCAGTTGGAACGGTAGCACTTGGCAGATAGAGACTGTTGACTCAGCGGGAATAGAAGGCTGGTGGACCTCTCTGGCGCTGGATTCCTCCGACCGCCCCCACATCTCGTATTACGACAACACCAACGAAGATCTGAAATACGCCAGCTGGAACGGTAGCTCTTGGCAGATAGAAACCGTTGACTCGGCGGGACGCGTAGGCTGGTGGACCTCTCTAGCGCTGGACTCCTCCGGCCGCCCCCACATCTCGTATTTCGACGAGACCAACAGTGATCTAAAATACGCCAGTTGGAACGGTAGCTCTTGGCAGAAGGAGACTGTTGACTCGGCGGGATACGTAGGCGTCTACACCTCTCTTACGCTGGATTCCTCCGGCTACCCCCACATCTCGTATTTCGACGGGACCAACAGTGATCTAAAATACGCCCGCTGGAATGGTAGCTCTTGGCAGATCCAGACCGTGGACTCGGCGGGAGACGTAGGCTACTACACCTCACTGGCTCTGGATTCCTCCGGCTACCCACGTATATCTTATTACGACCAAACCAACAGTGATCTTAAATACGCCCGCTGGAACGGTAGCTCTTGGCAGATAGAGACCGTGGATTCGTCGGGAAACGTAGGCGAATACACATCTCTGGCGCTGGACTCCTCCGGTCGCCCCCACATCTCGTATCGCGGCTACGGATATTTAAGATACGCTCGCTGGACCGGCAGCTCTTGGCAGAAAGAGACAGTGGACTCGACGGGAAACTTAGGCTGGTGGACCTCTCTTACGCTGGATTCCTCCGACAACCCGCACATCTCTTACTACGATGACAGCAACTTTGATCTTAAATACGCTTACTGGGAATGAAGCGGGGTCGGCGGGGTTACTTACAAAGTCTGGTGACGATAAGACAAGGGGCTTGAGCCCCTTGTTTATTAGTGAGGACCGAGAGGGTTACTCCGGTGTTCATTCAAAAAGGCGGGGGCGCATCCCGCCTTCTTATTGCCCCTCACCCTTCGCGAACGGCGAAGAGCAACTTGGTGATAACGAAGGCCACCTTCGGGTAGCTTCAAAGTTACAAACCTTGGGCGTATCTACAACCTGGACAGAGAAATCCCTCGGACCAGCGGACTTCTATAAGGGAGTTCTGATAAGCCTACTCGGTTATGAACCAATCACGGCTTTTGAAACACGACGACGCTCTCACGAGATGGTTTCCGGTCATACTTGCTAATCTGTTGTGCGCTGTTGCCACGCTTAATTTGGCATCTCTTAACATACCCTTGCATAAAGTATAAACACGCAGTCTACACATATAAAGTAATAATAAACCTCCTCGGGTAAGGAGGTTCTGTCAACATACCACATTGCGGTGGATTTGGCCGCAATAAACCTCCTCGGGTAAGGAGGTTCTTTTTTTACTCAAATCCTACCTAGTGATGACGATACGTTGAGATAATGAGGCGGTGCTCGTGCTCAACCGTGCGACGTAGACGCCCGGGGGCAGGTTGGAGGCGTCGTAACTAATTTCGTGTCGTCCTGGAGCGGTGGGGAGACTCACTGAGGACTCCAAGAGACGGCCGGAGAGGTCGTAGAGCGAGAGCTCTACGTTTTTCGTCCCCTCCGGGAGGTAGTAGCTGAGGATTACCCGGTCCGCAGCCGGGCAGGGGTAGGGAGTGTAGAGGGTGAATCTGCCGGCGTCGAGTCCCGGCCAGGCGGCTTCAACGGGACCAAAGGTGCGAACGGTGCCGTCGGGAAGCGTGGCTTCGAGGGTGTAGAGGTGGGTGACGTTCGGCTCGGCGTCGCGGTCCAGGTAGCGGTAAATCGCGTCGCCGGAGAGATTGACCAAGTGCTCACCGTCGCGCTCCAGGCGCCAATTTGAGCCGACTAAATCTTCCTCCTCGCGCCAGGAGAGGAGGATGCCGTCGCCATCAGAAGAGGCCTCTAGGTGGGGCTCATCGACAGCGAAACCGTCAAGGGTGTACTGGTACCAGAGGTCGCAATCATCTGCCCACGCAATACATACAAAACCGTTATTATGGTTGATGAATCTGAATTCGTCGCTGTAAGGCCAGTAAATAACCTCATCGCTGATGTAATCAAAATCTTCGTAAATATCTCCCTCTAAATCAAGGCGTCCGAAAACAAAACGATTATCTCTAATACCTAAGACCGCGAGATTACCGTTATTATACATAATGCCAAGATAACCAACTTCTCCATCCCAGTCAGGCGGAAAGAACTTCTTGTACCCCGTTACTTCATTTCCATCAGTATCCATTGAGTAATAGATACCGCCACGTGTGTAATCGAGTACCCCCCCCAAACCATGTGAATGATGTCGGAATCGTCAATGGTAGCGTCTATTCCACCGTCATCGAAATTATCCACCATGAAGTTAGAAAGAATCTTTGATTCATACTCACCGGCTGAATCGTGTGGGACCTTAGCCCAGCATACTTCCGTAACACTCGGATTCATCCACTCAAATTCTAAAGTCTGGTCAAAGAAAAGGTGTGCGTTACCCTCGGAGTCAACCTCAACCTCCCAATTGTCATTCAGGTTCTGATAATATACATCGTGATGAGAAATTGTTATACCCCGAATATCCAGTCTTTCCTCCGTATCCGGGTTATAACGTGTGTATGCTAGCGTATCCTTCCCGTTATAATCAACCATGTAGGCCAGGTGGATTGTATTATCTGCTTCAATAACAGCTGATGGCCAACTGTGGTTACTATACCCTGTCGTATCTGTGTAGGCGAAAAGAGATGGACCTTCAAGTATATCACCGTCTGATGAGATATGAGCGTACCAAAGGTTGTCGGTTACACCTTCAAAGCGAATATAAAAGAGATAAAGCGTATTATCCGATGCTATAACGCAAATTGGGAGATCTTCCCAAACACCAGTGTTAATTACTGGTTTTGGCCCTAATAAAACATTCCCAGCTTGATCAATCTTCGTTAAATATACATCCGAATCACCGTCCCAATACCGATGTATTATGACATAATTCTCCTCCAACTCCAAAGTAATGAATGGCTTATCAAACTCACTATATTTAACACCGTCAGCTACTAGTACAGGTTCAGACCAGCCTTCGTAAACGGCGAAGGTGGCCGCGACGGGGATGAGTAAAAAATCAAGGACGAGCTTCTTCATAAACTTCAACACCAAGATGAGGAAAATCCCATCTAAAGTCTAGCACAAACACGGTCGGGGTTTCCGGTGCCCCCGGGGGCGCCTTGACCACGCAAACGGAGGATGCTACAATGCCCCGCGCGCCGCTGTAGCTCAGTTTGGCAGAGCAGCTCACTCGTAATGAGCAGGTCCTCGGTTCAAGTCCGAGCAGCGGCTCCACGACCCCCCGCCGGGGGTCATCTTGTTGGTTTGGGCGCGCATTTCCGTTATACTTGCACGCGACACATCCTCGCGACCGAGGGACCGGGATTTGCTGAAGAACTGGCGCTTCTGGCTGGGCGTGGTCATCTCCGGGGGGCTCCTCTGGTGGTTCTTCCACGACGTGGACCTGGAGGGGCTGGGCCGGGGCTTCGCCCAGGCCAACTACCTGATTTTAGTCTGGTGGGTCGTCCCGCTGGCGGTGAGCTACATGCTGCGCATCTGGCGCTGGAAGCTCTTCCTGGACTCCATCCATCCGGTGAAATTCCTGAACGCTGCGAGCGGGACGATGATAGGCTTCATGGCCAACGGCGTCTTGCCCCTGCGGGCGGGGGAGCTCATCCGGCCCTACGTGGTCACCCGCAATTCGGGGTACAAGTACTCCAGCGCGCTGGCCACGGTCATCTTCGTCCGCATACTCGACGGCCTCGTCATCATGGCGATTTTCATCTGGATGCTCTTCCTCTTCCCCTTCGGCGGGATGGTGAAGATGGGGCTGGCCATCGCGGTGGGTGCGGTGTACGTGACGGGATGCCTGGCGCTGGTGTTTCTGTACTACCGGCGCGACCCGGTGGCGAAGATTCTGTCGCTCCCGGCCCGTCTCTTCGGGAAAAAGACGCGGGAGAAGGTCCGGGAGTTCTTCGTGAATTTCGGCGACGGGCTGCACATCTTCAACCACAAGGGACGGCTGTGGGCGGCCGTGGGGCTGTCCTTCGCCATCTGGGGCACGGCGGTGCTTTCTTACGTGCCCATCATTCAGGCGATGCCCTTCGCCGGGCTGACGCCGTGGTTCGCCGCGCCGTTCACGCTGGCCTACGTGTGCCTGGGGGTGGTCTTCCCCTCGGCGCCGGGATTCCTGGGCATCTTCGAGCAGTTCGGCTACCTGGGGCTCACCACCTGCGCGCCGGCCATCGTCGGGGTGTACGGCGAGGCGGGTAAGGGCATGGCCGGGGCCTTCGCCATCCTCCTGCACGTGACCCAGGTGCTCCCGTACATCGTCGTGGGGCTGATTTTCCTCGTCCGGGAGGGCCTGAGCCTGGGGCAACTGCAACGGGGTCGGCTGAAAGAGGGCTCCGGGGTGGACGCCGCGGCGGCGCTCCGGGACATGGACGACGAGGCGGGGAAAAAGCAGTGACAAGGACCGAGGGGCTCGTGTTCGCGCCGGCGACCGCCGACCGTTGGGACGACCTGGAGCGGCTGTTCCGGGACGGCCACCCGTTCCCGGGCTGCTGGTGCATGTACCGGCGCAACAGGCGCAAAGACTTCGAGAAAAATTACGGGGAGGAAAACCGCAAAAATTTCCGCCGCATCATCGAATCCGGGGATGTACCCGGCATCCTGGCCTACTCCGGTGGTGAGCCGGCGGGCTGGTACTCGGTGGCGCCCCGGGAGACTTTTCCCGTCCAGGACCGGTCGCCGGTCCTGAAGAGGGTGGACGACGAGCCGGTGTGGTCCATCACCTGCTTCTTCATCCCGGAGCGGCACCGCAGGAGCGGGATGTCGGAGGCCCTCGTCGGCGCAGCCGTGGATTACGTCGAGGAGCGGGGCGGCGGGGTCGTCGAGGCCTACCCGCTCATCCCCGAGAAGAGCAAGAACCCGGAAATTTCCGCATACATGGGCCTTTTCTCGACTTATATGAAGATGGGATTCAGAGAGGTGTCCCGGCGCTCCCCCATGCGGCCCGTCGTAAGGTATTATCTCGACGGGTAGCATCCAACCTAAGCGATAAAATTCATGGCCCCTCTGCACCGAGAGACGACGCGTCGGATTTTTCTGGGCGGCGTGCCCATCGGCGGCGGCGCGCCGGTGGCCGTCCAGTCCATGACCAACACCCCGACCCACGACGCGGAAAAGACCCTGGCGCAGATCGAAAAGCTGGTCGCGGCGGGGTGCGAGATAGTGCGGGTGGCGGTCCCGGACCGCCGGGCGGTCAAGACGCTCCCGGAGCTGGTGAAAAAAACTACCATCCCCCTCGTGGCGGACATCCACTTCTCGGAGCAGCTCGCCCTGGCCTCGGTGGAGGCCGGCGTCGCGGGCCTGCGGCTGAACCCGGGGAACCTGCGCGACCCCGGGGCCGTCCGCCGGGTGGCTCGGGCGGCGGTCGAGGCGGGGATTCCCATCCGGGTCGGAGTCAACGCCGGCTCCCTCGATCCCGACCTGCTGGCGAAATTCGGCGGCCCTGCGCCCGAAGCCCTGGTCGAAAGCGCCCTGAATGAAGTGCGGTTGCTGGAGGACGCCGGTCTGGAATCCATTAAAATCAGCGCCAAGGCGTCGTCGGTCACGGACACCCTCGCCGCCTACCGCCTCCTGGCGGAGAAGACGAGCTGGCCGCTCCACCTGGGGGTGACCGAGGCCGGCTGGCACGACGCCGGTGTAGTCAAGAGCGCCCTGGGCATAGGCACACTTTTACTGGAGGGCATCGGCGACACGCTGCGGGTGAGTCTGACCGGAGACCCGACGGCCGAGGTGCGGGTCGCCTGGGAGATACTCCGCGCCTGCGGTCTGCGCGAGCGGGGGGTGGAAATCATCGCCTGCCCCACCTGCGGCCGCTGCAACTACGACCTGGAGGGGCTCCTGCGGGAGGTGGAAAAACGGCTCTCCGACATCGTCACCCCCCTGAGGGTGGCGGTGATGGGCTGCGTGGTCAACGGTCCCGGGGAGGCCGCTCACGCCGACGTCGGCGTCGCCGGGGGCGCGGACTCGGGCGACATCTTCGTCCGGGGTGAAATAGTGGAGCGGGCCGTTCCCGCTAAGAAGCTGGCGGAGAGATTGGAACGGCTGGTCCGGGAGGTCGCCGCCGAGAGAGGCTGACCGAACGCGCGCGAATTGGCAAGGGAGAGCCGACGCTCTCCCCTTTTTTAGTGGATTGGAACTTACGACCTTTCCGGGAGCTCGTCGGCGGAACGGTCCGCCAGGTTGGCCGCGTATAAAAGCGGCATGGGGCAGGCGTCGCAGACGGGGTATTCGGCGAAATTCAGGCGCCGGTGGGCCCGGCGGAGAGTTCTCCAGCGGGGGGAGCGCCAGAGGTCCCGGAGCGGTGTCGCGGCGGCGTCCCCCATCCCCAGCTCACCGTTCAGGTCCAGGCAGCAGGTGGTCACCGTGCCGTCGGCCAGAATCACCATCTTGCTCCAGGTGTCCGGGCAGGGACGCCGCTCCAGCGTTTTGTATTCGTAGGTCTTGAGCCCCTCGATGCCCGCGTACTCGGTGACGCGGGTGAATTTGAGCCGATCCACCTTCCCCTCCCAGAAGGCCCGGAAGGCGTCCACCTCGTGCTCGTTGATATTGGAGACGGCAAACTGCACCACCGTGGCCGGCCGCGGTCGGCGCTCCGCCGCCAGCTCGAGGAAACGGAGGATGTTGGCCCGCACCCGCTCCAAATCGCCCCCCCGGCGGACTTCCGCAAAGACTTCCGGCGTGACGCCGTCCACGGAGAAGATGACGGTTTTCAGCCCCGCGTCGAGGAGCTTCCGACCGCGCTCCTCGGTCAGAGCCATCGCGTTCGTGTTGAGGACGGGGGCCACGCCGTGCTCCGCGGCGTAAGCCACCATCTCGTCCAGACGCGGGTGGCAAAGCGGATCGCCGAAGAGGAACAGGCTGACGGATGGAACCCCCATTCCCGCAAGCTGGCGCACTACGCTCCGAAAAAGGTCGTCGTCCATCAGGGTCAACCGGCGGGTAAGCCGGTCCCGGGGGCACATCACGCAGTCGAGATTGCAGGTGTTGTTTATCTCGACGTGGACGTTGATGGGGCGGGGGTACGCGCCGGTCAGCTTCAGCGACAGGAAGTCGCGTAGGCCGGCGAAGCGGGTGTAGAGGGAGGAGTTTATGTGTTTTGGCATCGGAGGGGGGTGAGGTGGTCAATGTCGGTCTGCATACGGCGAGGTTGGTGCTATTAAAATTGGACTTGGCCCCGCTCGCGGCGATTGTGTGGGAATAAACTGAACCTCTCCCCGCGGAACAGGGTCCAGCATCATGCGTTTAAATAAACTTGGCGATTAGAAAAAGGCCCCGCTCGCGGCGATTGCTCACGAATGACTCAAACCGTTCCCCGCGGAACAGGGTCCAGCATCATGCTGGTGCGAGAGGCGGGACTTGAACCCGCACGGCCGGAGCCACTGGAACCTAAATCCAGCGCGTATGCCAGTTCCGCCACTCTCGCTCACCGGACGGCGGGGGTATGATCCCCCGCCGGGTTAACGCGCATTTACAAACCCGCGCCCCGCCGCTTCGGAGGAACGGCTCACTCGCTGGCCCACTCGTCGAGGAAGCGTGCGATGAGCTCGCGCTCGTCCATCTCGATCTGCTTCTGCTCCTCGACGCTGACCCTCTTGAGGGAGTTGCTCTTGATATCGGCGATGACCGACCGGTGCTGGTTCGTCAGGAGCTCTTTGAACTGGGTCAGGGCCTCGTCGGAATCCACGGCACCGAGCCACTCGGTTTTACGGCGATAGACGATGCCTCCGGCCACGAAGACCAGAGTGACGATGTAGGGGGAATCAACTTCGCCGCGGGTCTCCGACTGGACGTGATACACCTCGTCGTCAATCTCGACGTTGTCGTTGTGGCCCGGCAGGAGCAAGGGGCCCTCCATGTTAATCACCATCCCATCTCGATTATACCCGATACGGCTTTATTAGACTAGGAAAATGGGGTCGGGTTCAGGCGAGGGGATCGAAGGGCTCCTCGTCGGAGGCGGGAAGCCCGACGGTCCACAGCCCCCGTGCGACCAGCTCCCGTGCGAGAAGGGAGATCAGGTCGTCGCAGCCGACGCCGCTGACGGCCGACAGGGGGAGGACCGGCAACCCCGTCGCCTCCCGCATCCGATGCACGTGGACGGTCGCACCGGGCAGGTCAATTTTATTGCCGATGACCAGGGCGACCTTGGCCGCCAGCTCCGGGCTGTGCGCGTTCAACTCGCCGAGCACGACGGCGAAATCCTCGACGGGGTCTCGTCCTTCTGTGCCCGCGGCGTCCACCACCACGGCCACCAGGCGTGTCCGCTCGATGTGGCGGAGGAAATCGTGCCCCAGGCCGACCCCCCTGCTGGCGCCGGCAATGAGGCCCGGGATGTCGGCCAAGACGAAGGCCCTCTCCCGGTCCAGCTCGACCACGCCGAGGTGGGGCTCCAGGGTGGTGAAGGGGTAGGCGGCGATCTCGGGCCGGGCGTTGGTGAGCCGCGCGAGGATGGAGGACTTGCCGGCGTTGGGCATCCCGGCCAGCCCCACGTCGGCGATGAGCTTCAGCTCCAGTTGCAGCTCGAAGCCTTCCCCCGCCCCGCCGGGAGTGGCAATGCGCGGGGCCTGTCTTGTCGCCGTGGCGAAGTGGACGTTGCCCTTGCCGCCGCGTCCGCCCCGGGCGATGAGGACCCGCTTGCCGTCCTCGTCGAGATCGGCCGCGAGGACGTTCTCCGGCAAACGGTAAGCCTGGGTTCCCACGGGGCATAAGACAACGAGATTCTCCCCCGAGGCGCCCGTCTTCCGCTGTTTGGCGCCGGGCTTGCCGTCGGGGGCGAGGTACCTCGGACGGTAGCGGAAGCAGACGAGGGTGTTGAGCCCGTAGGTGCCCGCGATGTAGACCGACCCGCCGCGTCCACCGTCCCCGCCGTCGGGGCCGCCCCGGGGGACGTACTTCTCCCGGCGGAAGCTGACGACGCCGTCGCCGCCGGAACCACTGCAGACGTAAATTTTAGCCCGGTCTGTGAACATGTTAAAAAACCCCGTCCGGGGTTTTAAGGGAGCGTCTCGTTCTTCTCAAATTTGCATCCCGTCGCCACCGCACACCGGCACAGAGACGAGGTCACCTAACCGTCACGGAGATGTAGCGGCGGTCGCGGCGGCGGTAGTAATCCACCACGCCGTCGAAGAGGGCGAACACGGTGTTGTCCCTCCCCAGACCGGCGCCGGGGCCGGGGAAGAACTCCGTCCCCCGCTGTCGGACGAGGATGGACCCGCCGGTGACGAACTGCCCCGCGAAGCGCTTGCATCCGAGGCGCTTGGACTCGGAATCGCGTCCGTTTCTGGAAGAGCCGCCCGCTTTCTTGTGAGCCATTCTTTTCCCCCCGTCGGGTACAGCGGCATTTTTCGCGGCGTAGTTTAACCGGACGCCGGGCGGATGTCAAGAGGGAAGGTTCAGGCGCCGTCGTCTCGACAGCCGCGGCACCGGCTGCTATACTTTTTCCGCCATCGAAACGGACCGGGTACGATGAACGTCGGCCTCTGCGGGCTGCCCCAGTCGGGCAAGACCACCCTCTTCAACCTCCTGACCGGATCGCACCACGACTCGCACCCCGGGAAAGTGGAGGTCAACGTGGAGGTGACGCCGGTGGCTGACGAGCGTTTGGAATGGCTCTGGTCCCTGGAGGGGAAGGGGAAGCTTACCCGGGCGCAGGTGACCTACCTCGATGTGGCCGGTCTGGCCCGGGGTCAGGGCGGGGGATCGGTGGCGGCGCGTTTCATCAGCGAGCTTCGCCGTGCCGACGCCCTTCTCGTCGTTCTGCGCGCCTTCGATGACCCCAACGTTCCCCACCCCGAGGGCTCCGTGAACCCGGCCCGGGATTTCGAGGTCTTCGTGCTGGAACTGGGCGTGGCCGACCTCGGCGCGGTTCAAACCCGGATGGAGAACGTGGACAGGGGGGTGAACCGGAGCGACAAGCGGGCGTTGGAGTTGGCGAGCGTCGAGCGGGAGGCTCTCGGGCGGCTGGCGCGGACGCTCGAGGGGGGCGGTCCCGCATCCGCCGTGGACCTCACCCCCGCCGAGGAGGAGCTGGTCCGCGGCCTGGGCCTGTTGACGCTGAAGCCGACCATCACGCTCCTGAATGCGGACGCCGACGGGCGCGACCTGTCGAAAGATTTCGATCAAATGACCGCCGAGCCGCTCGTCATCCACGGGAAGCTGGAGGGCGAGCTGGCCGGCCTGGAGCCTGAAGAAGCCGGACTGATGAGGAGGGAGTTCGACCTGCCCGAAGACGGCGTCCAGCGAGTGATCAGGGCCTGTTACGACACCTTGGGCCTGTCGAGCTTCTTCACCTCCGGCGAGAAAGAGACCCGGGCCTGGACTCTCCCGCGCGGCGCATCCGCCCTCGAGGCGGCGGCCTGCATACACTCCGACATCGCCCACGGCTTCATCCGCGCCGAGGTGGCCCACTTCGAAGACCTGCGCGAGCACGGCTCTATCGCCGAGCTCAAAAAGAGAGGCCTCTACCGCATCGAGGGCAAAGACTACCCGGTCCAGGACGGCGACGTCATCCTCTTCCGTTTTTCCGTATAAAGGAGACAAGGGGTTTAAGCCCCTTGCCGGCACGAGATAGACGACGATAATCAACGACCCAGCGCAGGAGGCACCCTTGAGCAAAACCGTGGCACAGGTGCTCGCCCAGGCCATAGAGGCCGAGATAACCGGTTTCACCACCTATCTGGAGTTCGCCCGGCAGACCAGGGACGAGACCGGCAAGAACATGTTCATCACCCTGGCCCGGGAGGAGGTGGACCACTACGAGATTCTGCGGCGGCAGTTCAACGACGCCTTCGCCGGGAAGCCCATCGAGCCGATAGAAATCTCGCAGACGGAGATTGCGGAGCTCGTCCCGAAACTCGATTCGGTGGCGAAGAGGACCGCCGGGGCCGAGGGCGCCAACGAGCTCCACGCCATCAAGACGGCCATTAACCTGGAGCGGGAAGCCATAGACTATTACACCGAGTGGTCGCGCAAGGCCGACGATGCCACCGTCCGCGAGACCTTTAAAAACCTCGCCCAGATGGAGGAGGGTCACTTCGAGCTGCTCAGGTCACAGCTCGATTACATCAACAACACCGGCCACTGGTTCGGCATCAACCAGTGGACGATGGAGGACTGACCGTTCGCGGGTTTTTAAAAAGGCGGGCCGGGCCCGCCTTTCGTTAAAACTACGGCTTGAAGTGGATGATGAGCACCACCGCCGCGGCCCATAGTAAAACGTCCACCAAAAGCGAAACGTCCTTGGAGAGGATGGCCGAGGGGTTGCCGCCCAGCCGCCGCTGCTCCACGTCGTAGAGGTAGCGGAAGACGCCGTAGAGAACGAGGGGGACCGTGTAGACGAGCCCCTCGGTCCCGAACCGCTCCACGGTCGAGGGCCAGAGGGTGTAGAGGCTGTAGGCCACCACGGTGGCGGTCGTGACCACGGCGGACATCTGGTCCAACAGGCGCGTGGAGTACTCGCTCAGGGTCTTGCGGTGGCTCTCCGCGCCTTCGGCCAGGGACGTGAGCTCGGCCCGGCGCTTCTCCAGGGCCAGGAAGAGCGCCAAAAAGAGCGTCACCGCCAGGAACCAGGGGGAGGACTTCAGGCCCGGCGAAAAGTCCACCAGCGCCTCCACGCCGCCGATGGCCCGCAGTACGAAGCCGAAGGCGACGAGGAGGACGTCGAGGATGACCACCTTCTTGGCCCAGAAGCTATAAATCAGGTTCAGGCCGAGGTAAACGGCGCCGACGATGAGGAAGCCCTCCGTGACCGTCCAGGCCGCCAGGAGCCCCCCGGCGGCCAGAACGATGGACCAGGAGTAGGCCAGCGACCGGGGCACCAAGCCCGAGGCGACCGGGCGGTTTTTCTTGTGTGGGTGCGAGCGGTCGCGCTCGGCGTCCACGGCGTCGTTGAGGGCGTAAACCGCCCCCGAAAGGAGGCAGAAGATGCCGAAGGCCTCCAGGGACCGCAGAAGCGCCGCCGGGGAGGTGTAAAGCTGCGCGAACACGACGCCGGCGAAGACGACGACGTTCTTCAGCCACTGCCTGGGCCGCATCAGCCGGATCAAGCCGTAAAGTTTCCGCATGGGTTCCCTCGGAACCAGTATAAACCAGTCCGCGGACCGCCGCTACATGGACTCGGGGGCCGATATGCCCAACAGGCCGAGCCCGTGGGCCAGGATTTTCTGCAACGACCGGCATAAAGCGAGCCGCGCCAGCGCCGTCCCCCGTTCCTCCACCAGCACCTTGACCTTCTTGTAGTACGGGTGGAAGACGCCGGCCAGGTTGTGCAGATAGGCGGTCACGCGCTGGGGGGCGTAGCCCGCCGCGGCGCCCGCGACCACGCCGGGGTAGAAGATTATCTGCCGCAGGAGTTCCCGCTGACGCTCGCCCGCGTCGTCGTCGGTAAAGAGGGGCGTCAGGTCGGCTTCCGCCAGTGAGGCATCGCCAAGCTCATCCTCGCTAAAACCTTCCTCCCGGGCCACGGAGAAGATGCTCTCGATGCGCGCGTGGGCGTACTGGATGTAGTACGCCGGGTTCTCCGAGGACTGCTGGACGGCCAGGTCCAGGTCGAAGTCCAGGTGCGCCTCGGGCGAGCGCTCGAGGAACATGTACCGCGCCACGTCCACCCCGACCTCGTCCAGAAGCTCGTCCAGGGTGACGATGTTCCCCTTGCGCTTGCTCATGGAGACGATTTCGCCGCCGCGTTTGAGCGTCACCCAACCGGAGATTAAAACCTCCAGCCTGTCCGGCGGGATGCCGGCGGCCTGGAGGCCGGCCTTGGTGGGGAGGATGTGGCCGTGGTGGTCCGGTCCCCAGATGTCAATCATCAGGCGTCCCGACTCGTCCCCGCCGAGCCGTTCCCACTTGTCCAGGTGGTAGGCGATGTCGGTGAGGAGATAGGTCGGCTTGCCGTTGGAGCGGACGATGACGCGGTCCTTCTCGTCGCCGTAGTCGGTGGTCCTGAGCCAGACCGCGCCCTCGGACTCGTAGGCGATCCGTAGCTCTTTAAGTAGGTAAAGGGCATCCCGAATTGGGCCTGGAAGTCGCTCAATGTATAATTCATCGTTTAAAATATAATTTTCAAGTACGCTCCTATAGGATGGACGAACCGATGGGAAGTAGAGATAGTGCTCTTTATAAAACTGTTGGAACAAACAACCAAATCGTTTTAATGTAATTTGTTGCTTTTCCAGCTGAGCAACTACACTGTTATTTACTTCATCTATATATGCTTTTTCGTCAAAGATCATTTTTCGCGTAGTCGCCATGTATTCTTCTATAAAGCTCTTATAAACAGTGTCAGCTACATCAGAAGTAGTATCACCTGCATAGCCTCCCTCGTTACCCAAATCATAAACATTATTTGGTATCTCATATCCAGCCTTACGATACTTGTCCCTATTCTCCCGGAACACGCTCTTGCCGAACTCGACCACTTGGCTACCAGCATCGTTGACGAAATACTCTTCCGTGACCTGGTGGCCCACCGATACGAGGATTTTCGCCAACGCGCTGCCCAGGGCCGCGGCGCGGCCGTTCACCACCAGCAGCGGACCCGTCGGGTTGGCGCTCACGTACTCCAAGTTGATCTTTAGCGGCTTCTCGGCGGGCCAGAGGAAGGGCTTCTCTTCCGCGAGAATGGACTTCACCGGCTCGGCCTGCGCCCCGGCGGCGAGGTGGAAGTTCAAAAAACCCGGCCCGGCGACCTCGATCCGCTCCACCAAATCCCCAAAAACCTTCTCCAACTCTCCGGCCAATGCCTCGCCAATCTGCCGCGGGCTGCGCTTCAGCGGACCGGCGAGCTGCAACGCCAGGTTGCAGGCGAAGTGCCCGAATTTCGGCTCCGCCGAGGGCGAGAGGTCGAAGGCGGGCGGGCCGTCCGGGAGGTCGAAGAGCCCCTCGGCCGTTTTGCCGATTATCGCCGACAGGCTTTTCTTTAAATCTTCCAGAGGCATAAAATCATTTGTGGTACGGGTGTCCGGTGAGGATGGTGAAAGTGCGGTAGAGCCCTTCGATGACCACCAGGCGCGCCAGCTCGTGGGGCAGCGTCCACGGTCCGAGGGAAAGCATGAGGTCCACCTTCATCGGCTCCAGCCCCGCGGCTCCGCCGAGAATGACGTCCAGGCCCGGCTTAGTCCGCCTTGCCCCGTCGAGCCATTTCGCGAACTCCTCGCTGGAGAGCTGCCGCCCCCGCGGATCCACCTGAACGGAGGCGAATCCCCCCGCGCGCTTGGCGGCCAGGGCGACCGCGGCCCGCCGGCGGGCCCATTCCGCCCCCCCCTTCTCCCCCTCCTTCAGGGGAACTTCACGCACCTCCACCAGATGAAAATTGCAGAAGCGGTTCAGGCGCTCGATGTAGAATGCGAGCCCGTCGCGGACGAAATCGCGCCGCGTCGGGGAGACGGTGAGCAGCCGGACGGTGAACACTTAAAGTCCCAGCTCCAGCGCCGGCGCGTCGCCCCAGAGCCGCTCCAGGTCGTAATACCGCCGCACCGGGCGACGGAAGACGTGCACGACCACCTCGAAGTAGTCCAAGAGAACCCAGTTACAGGTCTCGAGCCCCTCGCGATGGAGCGGCTTGGCGCCCTTCGGGACGAGGTCGCGCTCGATTCGCTCGCACAGCGCCCGGACGTGGTTGTCGGTGACACCCGAAGCGATGACGAAATAGTCGCTCATCGCCCCGATACCCCTAAGGTCGAGGGCGACGACCTCCTCCGCTTTGCCCTCGTCGAGGCAGAGCGCGATGAGGCGGACCAGCTCCTCTCCCTCGGGCGGTGATTTCCGGGTGGTGCTCATTTTAAAGCCCGTTCCAGGGTCGCTATCTGGGCCAGGGCGTTCGGGTGGACCTCGAGCCCCTGAGCGGCGACGAAACCGGTGGTGCTCTTCAGACGCTTAACCAGGGCGGCGACGGGGTCGCGCCCGGCGGTTTCTCGAATCTCCTCCACGCCCTCGTGCGCGCGGCCCGGCTCGATTGCGTCGGCCAGCATCAGGGAGCACAGAAGCGGCGTCGGCGAGGGGTGGCCGATGGTGTGGTACCGGACGGCGAAGAGCACGCCCGCGTCGCGCAGTCCCCCATCGTAGGCGAACTGGGCCGCCAGGGCGGCGTGGGCGAGCTTCCAGGGGTAGCGCGCCTCAATCTCGTCCAGGGGGAAATCGGGTGTGGGGCCGGAGCCGTCGCGGTGTGAATCGTGCAGGATGCCGGCCAGATAGGCCCGCGAGGACAGCGGCACACCGGCGACCGGTTCCTCGTCCGGCAGGGAGAGCTCGCGGAACCTTCCCTCCATCCCCGGGGAAAGCCCGGCGGCGACCTGGGCGGTCCTCAGCACATGGCCGCCCCGGCGCTCGTCCAGGGCAGCCAGAGCGGCCTCGATGAGTCGGGTTTGATAATCCAATTCCGCGGCGAGTCCTTAACGCAGCAGCCGCGCCATGTCGGTGATTATTCCGCCGGTGGCGTCCCAGACCTTGGCCAGGTTGGCCTTTTCCGTCGCCACCACGGCCAGGGTCAGCTGGTTGGGCAGCCGGGAGAGGACGATGACGCCGGACTGGAATCGGGTGACGGATTGGACTACGGCCCCGTAGTTGAGCTCCTCGCCGATCTGCTTGAAGGAGAGGTAGCCGCTGGCGCAAATCGCCCCGATGGCCTCGACGTCGGCCTCCTCGGAGCCGGCGGAATCGAGCACGAGCCCGTCCTCCCCGACCACCACGGCGACCTTGACCTCTTTGACCACGAGCAGGCGTTTCAGGATTTCCACGACCTCATTCACTGCTCGACTCCTTTGTCCTCTTCCTCTACCTCTTCGTCTTTCCGTCCGGCCATGCCGGAGAGCCAGCTCGAGAAGGTCTTGAAAGCGGGTTTATCGGATTCTTCGGTGGGAATAATCGGAGCCGTGTCCTTCACCGGGGGTATCTCCGGGGGCACCTCGTCTTCGGGCATCACCTCGACGTGCTCCGGTTCCACGAGGGCCAGTTCCTCGGTGTCGGGCGGCGGAGGCACGGGCACATCAACATTGATTTCGGGCTCGTCGCCGGCGTGCCTCACCGGCTTCTCCCCTCCGGCTTTCGACGGGTCCGGGGGAACCACGTCCTTTTCAGCGACAGTTTCCCGGGGCTCATCATCCACGATGTCGAGGGGCACCACCGGGGGGATGAGGTCCAAATCTATCTCCGTGGGTTCGCCGTTCGAGCCGGAGTCAGCCGGTTCCACACCGGTCGCAGCCTTCCCGGTGATCGGCGGTGAATCAGCACCATCGCCGCTTCCCCGGGATTCCCCCACCGAGACCTCCGGTCCATCCACGGGCGGCTCCGTCACCGGCAGAGCCTCGCCGGATTCCCGGGATGAGGGGAGGGATCCAGCCCGCATCACGTTCTCGAAGTCGAGGGTGTCCGGAGGCCTCTCCTCGACCTCCTCGATCTCGCCGGAGAGAGGCTCGGTGGCCGGGATCTTCGTCGCGGTGGATTCAATGTCTATCTCGATGACCTCACCCTGGTTCTGCGAGAGGGCCTTGCCCTCCAGTTTCGCCAACTGCTGGGCCGCGGCGTCGTTGGACGGGTCGAGTTCGAGGATGCGGCGGTAGATGGTGGCCGCCTCGCCGTAGCGCCGCTGGTGCAACCTGACGTTGGCCATGGAGGAGAGCGCCACGAGGTTGTCCCGGTCCAACCGCAGGATGTCCTCAAAGGTGGTCTCAGCCTTGGGGTAGTTGCCCAGGTCCAGGTAGCACTTGCCTAAAACTATCTTGGCGGGGATGTAATCGGGACGCCGGCCCATCCCCCGCTTGAGCACCGCGAAGGACTCCTCGAAGAGGCCGCTCTTGCGGTAGGCGTCCGCCAGGGGCACGAAGGCTAGGGAATCGGGATCGCGCGCCAGGAGCTGTGTGTAGCGCTCGATCTCCGGTCCGAGCTGGAAACGTTTAGCCATTTGGGCGAACATCTCCCTGGAGCGTTTTTCACCGAACCCCACTGAAGTTTAGCCCGCTGACGTTTTTTAGTCAAGGGTAAGAATTGTAAGACGTTGCCCCACCGTGCTATACTGCCCTAAAAGCCTCTCAACCCAAACCGAGGACGCCGATATGAGGTACATGCTGCTCTTCTGCCTGCTGACGGCCTTGCTCGCCCCGAGCGCGGCCCGGGAGGAGGTCACCTACGACCCCGGCGACGGAGAGGAGACGACCACACCCACGACCCCCGACGCCGAGGGCAACTTCCACAAACCCGGGGCCATTTCCGCCGGGCTGATGCTGGGTTACATGACCTGGCCCGTGAACGGCTACGGCCACGACGGCGGCGGCTTTCTGGTCGGGGTTTCCGGGGCGTACTACTTCGCGGAAAACCTGGCGGCGAAGCTGGGCCTGGATTTCGGCCTCGGCGAGTACACCAACATGATCCACGTGGACCTGGGGGCCCAGTACAACATTCCGCTGAGCGAGATGTTCACCGCCTTTCTGGGGGCGGGCATCGCCCTGGACATGGGCTCCTGGAAGGCCTTCGATTACGCGGACCGCGGCGATGACGACCCCGAGGACAACGCCGACCCGGTCTACCACGACGGCGACAAGACCAACGTGGGCTTCAACATCAACGGGGGGATAGAGGTCTTCGTCATGGACTTCCTCGCCCTGCGGCCGACGACCTTCTTCGACTTCGCGGGCAGCGTCCACTGGGCCATCGGCCTGGGCGTTAACTACTACTTCTAGGGCGGAGGGCGATGCCCCGGCGCATTTTCGTCATCCTTTCCCTTCTTTCTTGCGGGGCGGCGGCGGTGCCCTTCGCCGGTATCCGCGGCGGCGTGGAGGGCTACACCTGGCCTTCCGGCGGTGGCTGGCGGACGGCTTTCGGGCTGGAAATCTTCCTCGACACTGACGGCGCCGCCCTCGAGTTCACCTACGGCGTAAACTTCGAGTTCAACACGGTGAACCGGATGACCCTGGGCATCATCCGGTACTACGAGATAGCCCGGCGGCAGGCGTTGCGCTTCGGCTTCGGCGCCGGGATGAGCTACCCCTTCACCTGGCAGTGGTTCAACTGGGACCTGCGTTTGGATCGCGCCTGGTGGGAGATGAACCTGGACGGCGGCTGGCGGTGGGAGATCGCCCACGGTCTGGCACTGTTGGCCGACGTGAAGCTCTCGGTGGGCGCCGGCCGTGAATGGAACCTTTTTGGCAATGGGCCGATCGAGACCGGCGTGGGCCTGACCGGCTGGCTGGGGCTGATCGTATACCCCTGAACAGGAACCGGGAATCGAAGACGACCTAGGTTGTATAGGTGCGGCTTTATTTCCCTCGGAAAATAAAAAAAGATTCGACGGTACTTACCGGTAGAGGAGAATATTCGTAAGCCCTCAACCCGGTTGCGCTGACGTAGGGGCGGGTGTCCACACCCGCCCGTTTTAACGAGGCAGCCCTCACCCCCGACCCTGTGCCTCGCAGACCTCCCACGTGGATAGGGGAGCGGGCCGACCTAAAGGTCGGCCCCTACAGAATCACGACAACACGAAAAAGGGCGGGAAATATCCCGCCCTCTTTTTTTTATACGGCCAGAACACCTAGTACATGCCCATGCCGCCGCCGCCCATACCGCCGCCTGGCATCGGCTTCTCCTCCTCGGGCTTGTCGGCCACCAGCGCCTCGGTGGTGAGCATGAGCCCGGCGATGGAGGCCGCGTTCTGCAGGGCGATGCGCGTGACCTTGGTCGGGTCCACGATGCCCAACTTGAACATGTCGCCGTACTCGTTGGTGTAGGCGTTGAAGCCCGCGGAGCCCTTCTTGGCCTTGACCGTCGCGACGACGACCGCCCCCTCTACGCCGGCGTTGTCGGCGATATGGTAGAGCGGCTTCTCCAGGGCCTTGCGGATGATTTCCACGCCGGTGGCCTCGTCGTCCTCGAGCTTGAGCCCGTCGAGCTTGGCCATGGCACGCAGGTAGGCGACACCTCCGCCGGGGACGATGCCCTCCTCGACGGCGGCCCGGGTGGCGTGCAGGGCGTCCTCGACGCGGGCCTTCTTCTCCTTCATCTCGGTCTCGGTGGCCGCGCCGACCTTGATAACCGCCACGCCGCCGGCCAGCTTGGCCAGCCGCTCCTGGAGTTTCTCTTTGTCGTAGTCCGAAGTTGTCTTCTCGATCTGGGCCTTGAGGGTGTTGATCCGCCCCTCGATATCGGACTGGGAACCGGCGCCCTCGACGAGGGTCGTGTCGTCCTTGTCCACGGTGATGCGCTTAGCCTTGCCCAGGTCGTTGAGGGTGGCGTTCTCGAGCTTGAGACCCAGCTCCTCGCTGATGACCTGGCCGCCGGTGAGGATGGCGATGTCCTTGAGCATTTCCTTGCGGCGGTCGCCGAAACCGGGAGCCTTTACGGCGCAGACCTTGAGCGTGCCGCGGATTTTATTGACGACCAGGGTGGCCAGAGCCTCACCCTCCACGTCCTCGGCGATGATCAGGAGCGGCCGGACGGACTGGGCCACCTTCTCCAGCAGCGGCAACAGGTCCTTCATCGAGCTGATTTTCTTCTCGTGGATGAGAACCACGGCATCCTCCAGCACCGCCTCCATGCGCTCCGGGTCGGTGACGAAGTACGCCGAGAGGTAACCGCGGTCGAACTGCATGCCCTCGACGAGGTCCAGGGTCGTCTCCATCCCCTTGGACTCCTCGACGGTGATGACGCCCTCCTTGCCCACCTTCTCCATGGCCTCGGAGATTTTCTGGCCGATCTCCGAGTCATTGTTGGCGGAGATGGTGCCGACCTGCTCGATTTCGCGGGAGTCGGACACTTCACGGGAAATATCCTTCAGGCCCTCGACGATCACGGCCACGGCCTTGTCAATCCCGCGTTTGAGGCTCATCGGGTTGGCCCCCGAGGTGACGTTGCGTATCCCCTCGCGGAAGATGGCCTCGGCGAGAACGGTGGCGGTGGTGGTCCCGTCGCCGGCCACGTCCGAGGTTTTCGAGGCGACCTCGCGGACCATCTGGGCGCCCATGTTCTGGAAGGGCTCCTCCAGCTCGATCTCCTTGGCCACGGTGACGCCGTCCTTGGTCACGGTGGGCGAGCCGAACTTCCGGTCCAGGACGACGTTACGCCCACGGGGACCGAGTGTGGCCTTGACCGCCCGGGCGAGCGTCGTCACGCCCTCGAGCATATCTTTGCGCGCTTCCTCGGAAAATTCCAGGATCTTAGCCATCGGGTGTCTCCTTAATATCTGCGACGGCACAGCCGTAAAACGAAACGTGTGTCTTTAGCTACTCGATGACGCCCAGGACGTCGTCCTCGCGCATGATGATGTACTCCTCGCCGTCAATCTTGACCTCGTTGCCGGAGTACTTGCCGAAGAGAATCTCCTGGCCCTTCTTCAGGCGCATGGGGAGGAGGTTGCCCTCCTCGGTGCGCTTGCCCTCGCCCAGCGAAACGACCTTCCCGCGCTGGGGTTTTTCCTTGGCCGTGTCGGGGATGATGATGCCGCCCGAGGTTTTCTCGGTCTCATCCACGAGACGCTTGACCAGAATCCGGTCTCCGAGAGGCTTGAACTTCATGTCTCCTCCGGGAAAGGCTGAGGTTGTTTAAAAAATGAACCGAAACACTGGAACAGGATAGTCCATTGGGTGGTAAAGCAAGCAGCGTGCCAAAGGAAATCGGCCGCCACGGGCCGTTTTACGACGCACCGTCCCCGATTTTAAAGCGCCACCTTGACACCGCCGCAGGGGAGAGTGCCTTTTTGGCCTAGCCGCGGTCCCTCTTCTTTATCCTCGTCTTGAAAATCCTCCGCGCCGGAGGGTCGGCATAAGCCTCGACGGCCAGGGCGGACTTCGGCAGGAGCCGCCACCAGGCAAGCCCCAACAGCACGAAGCCGACGACGACCGCCCACTGGTTCGTCGTCAGCCCCAGCCAGAAGGCCTGCTTGTCGGCCCGGAGAAAGTCCATCACGAAGCGGATAGTCCCGTAGCCGAAGCCGTACACGAGGAAGGTCGCCCCCTGACGCCTTTTTTTGCAAAATTTCTCGAAGAGTATTATCCCGATGAAGAGGAGGAGGTTCAGCCCCGACTCCAGGAGTTGGGTCGGGATGAGCGGGACATCCTTCAGCCCGCAGACCGAATCGGGGTGGGTGAAGGTGACGCCCCACCAGGCGTGGGTGGGCTTGCCGTAACAGCAACCGGCGGAGAAGCAGCCCTGGCGCCCCAGGGCCTGGGCCAGCGGCAAGGCCCCGGCCAGGGCGTCGGCAACTCCGAGGAAACCGATCCCCTCCTTCCGACGGGTGCATAGCCAGAGCGCCAGACCGCCCCCCAACAGCCCGCCGGTGATGCTGATGTTGCTCCGACCGAAGAGGAAACCCAGGGGATCGGCCCAGAAGTAGTCCAACCGGAGGAAGACCGTGAGCAGCTTGGCCCCGAAAAGACCGGCGGCGATGACGATCACCGACAGGATGAGGACATCGTCGAAGGGCAATCCCAACATGCGCCTGCCGCGCCGGGCGAAGACGAACAGGCCGACGAGAAGCGCCACCATGAACCAGACGCCGTACCACCGGATATCGAAGGTCTCACCGGTGAGCGGGTTCGGGATGTCGCGGAGAAAAACGGGGTACACGGAAACCTCGCGCGCGTTGGGAGCGGTTATCTTACCAGACGGCCCCCGGCTTGTGAAGCGGCACGGTTACCTCCGCCCGCTTGCCCGTCCCCGGCTAAACCTTTATAATGGCCTGAAACACGCCCGAAGAGGTTTGCATGCCGCCCCACACCATCACCCACCGGGTTCTCTACGCCGAGACGGACCAGATGGGCATCGTGTACAACGTCAACTACCTCGTGTGGTTCGAGGCGGCGCGCACCGAACTCCTCCGCGAGGCCGGCCTCCCCTACATCGAGATGGAGCGGCGGGGCTACTACCTCCCCGCGGTGGAAACGGGCGCCAGGTTCGTGAATAGCGCGAGGTACGACGACCTGGTCGAGGTCACCGCCGTGGTCGGCGAGCTCAGGCCGGTCAGCCTGCGCATTGACTACGAGATTCACCGCGACGGCGAGCTCCTGGTCACCGGCTTCACCCGGCACGCGGTGACGAACCGGGACGGTACGCCCCGTCGTCCGCCACCCTGGCTCACCGACGCCTTCAAACGGTGTCTTCCAATCTCGGAATCCCGTTGAGCGAGTTCCGCTACATCTACCTGGACAACTCGGCCACGAGCTGGCCCAAACCGCCCGCCGTCGCCCGTGCGATGACCCGCTTTCTCACCGAGGAGGGCGGTTCGGCGGGGCGCGGCTCACACACCCGGGCCATCCACGCCGCGGGGTCTGTCTTCGCGGCGCGGGAGGCGGTAGCCCGGCTCCTGGGCGTGACACAGCCGCAGCGCATCTGCCTGGGCCCCGGCGCCACCTGGGCCCTGAACCAGGCCCTCTACGGCCTCCTGAAACCGGGTGACCGAGTCCTCGCCTGCGTCACCAACCACAACGCCGTGCGCCGACCGCTCCTGGACCTGGCCCGCCGGGGGGTCATCGGGCTGGACTGGTTCGCCCCGGCCGATCACACCCGGCCCCACGATCCCGCTGCCGTGGACCGTCTGCTCGGTGAGAAGCAGCCGAGGATGCTCTGCCTGAACCACGTGTCCAACGTCCTGGGAACGGTCCAGCCGCTCGCCGAGCTTACGGCGGTCGCCCACGCGCACGGCGTCCTGGTCCTGGCCGACATCGCCCAGGCCTCCGGCGTCGTCCCCCTCGAATTGGAGAAATGGGGCGTGGACGCGGCCGCCTTCACCGGCCACAAGGGGATGCTCGGACCACAGGGCACCGGCGGCCTGTACGCGGCCGAGGGTGTCGAGCCGATTCCCCTCCTGCGCGGCGGCGGCGGGACGCCCATCACCGAGGACATGCCCGAGGAGTTGCCCGAGAGGCTCGAGTGCGGCACCTACAACGTCGTCGGCCTGGTGGGGCTCACCGCCGGCATCGAGTGGGTTCTGGACCGGGGCGTGGAGGAGTTGCACCGACAAAAGACCCGCCTGCTGAAAAAGCTCCTGGACATTCTGAAAAAAAACGGGGCCCGGCTGATCGGACCGCCCGACGTCGAAGGCAGGGTCCCCCTCGCCACGTTCACCATCCCGGGCCGGGACGCCAACCGACTGGCCGCCGACCTCGAGGAGCGCGGGGGGATTCAGGTCCGGACGGGCCTGCACTGCGCCCCGGGAGCACACGAGCTGGCGGGCACCCATGAGACCGGGGCCGTGCGGGTAAGCCTCGGGGCCTTCAACACCGAAGACGACCTGGACGTGCTGGACCGGACGCTGGGGGGGATACTCGCTTGACGGGTTTCGCCTACTACACCTTCGGCTCGAACACACGGACCATGATGGCCTACCGCTCGATCGTCAGGGAGGGGATCGAGGCGAAGCTCGTCCCCAACCCGCCGGGCGACCCCGACTGCAGCATGGCGGTCCGCATCCCGGCCGAGAAACAGGACCTCGCCGAGGACACCTGGACCGGGGCGGAAATCGGATGGAAGATCAAGGTGGTCGGCTAGGTATCCGTGCATTGAAAAGGCCGGGACCGCCGGCCTTTTTTAATCGAAGATGTTCAATCCGCGCCGGCCGCGCTCGAGCCGGCGACGTACCCCGAGGACCAGGCCCACTGGAGGTTGAAGCCCCCGCACTCCCCGCACACGTCGAGGACCTCACCCGCGAAGAAGAGGCCGGGGTGTATCCGGCTCTCAAGGGTCTTCGGCCCCACCTCCCGTGTGTCCACGCCGCCGAGCGTCGCCGCCGCCTCGTCCCACCCCAGGGTGCCGGTGCAGACCAAGGGGTACGCATTCAGGAGGCCGACCAGTCGCTCCCGCAGCTCCCCCCGCATCTCCCCGAGAGCCCCGCCGGGATCCATCCCCTGCCGGCGGAGCACCGCGGGAAAAACCTTCCGCGGCAGGACGCCCAGGAGAAGGTTTCCCAGCTCGCGTTTGGGGTGCGCTTCGGCGCGTGATTGCAGGAACGTGGACAGTTCTTCCGGCCCCATCTCGGGCAACAGGTCCAGTTCCAGGTCCATCGGACCGCTCTCGACAGCCAGACCGATTTCCACGGAGAGCCCCAGGGCCAGCGGACCTGAAACACCGTAGTGGGCGAACATCAGCTCCGCGGGACCCGCCTCCAACCCCAACCGGGGAGCCCGCAACGCCGCCGTCACTTTCACGCCCTGGAGGAAGTGGCCCAAATTCCCCGCGACGGTGAGCGGGACGATGGCCGGGGCCACCGGCGTAATCCAGTGCCCGAGCTTCCCGGCCAGAGTGAAACCGTCGCCGTCCGAGCCGGTCTTGGGCGCCGAGCGACCGCCCGTCGCCAGGACCACCGCCCGGGTGGACCAGCTCCGACCACCCGCCCCCGCGACTACCCAGGGCGGGCCGGGGGCCAGCCCGACGACCCGCGCGTTGGCGACCACCTCGCCGCCGGCCTCGCGGTAGGAGAGTTCCAGGGAATCGGCGACGTCGGCCGCCGAGAAGGACCGGGGGTAGTAGTGGCCGTCCCCCTCGTCCACACAGGGAACCCCCAATTTCGAAAAAAAGGCCAGGGTGTCGGCGACGGGGAACCGGCGCAGGGCGCCGTAGCAGAATCGCGGCTCGGCGCCGCGGTAATGCTCGATCCCGTCGGCCAGGGCGTTCGTCAGGTTGCAGCGGCCGTTCCCGGTGACGAGAATCTTTCGTCCCGGCCGGGGACCGCGCTCCAGGATTAAAACCCGCGCGCCGCTCCGGGCCGCGGACAATCCCGCCGTCAGACCCGCCGCGCCACCACCGACAACGACCACGTCGTAGGTCATCCCTTAATCACCGCCAGCGGTTCCAGGCGGACGACCCTGCGCGCCAGCCCCGCGCCCTCGCAGACCGCGGCCACCTCGTGAACGTCCTTGTACGCCAGGGGGTGCTCCTCGTAAAGCGTGTCCCGCCCCTCCCAGCGGACGGTGACGCCCCGCTCGCCCAGTTCCTCGACAATTTTCCGACCCCGGAGTGTCCGCACCGCCTCCTTGCGGCTCATCCGCCGACCGGCCCCGTGACCCGTCGAGCCGAAACTCTTCTCCAAAACGCCGGGTATGCCGAGGAGCAGGTAGCTGGCCGTGCCCATGTCGCCGGGTAGAATCACCGGCTGGCCCAGGGGGCGGAAACGCTCAGGCAGGTCGGGATGGCCGGCGGGAAAGGCCCGGGTCGCCCCCTTGCGGTGGACGAGTAGTTTCCGCTTCCGACCGTCCACGACGTGCTCCTCGAATTTCGCCACGTTGTGGGCCACGTCGTAGATCTGGCGGAGTCCATCCGGCCGGACGCCGAAAATCTTCTCGAAGACGCCGCGCACCTTATGGGCGATGAGCTGGCGGTTCGCCCAGGCGTAGTTGGCCGCCGCGGCCATCGCCGCCAGGTAGCGCCCGCCCTCGGGGGAACCGATCCGGGCGTAAACCAGCTCCCGGTTCGGCCAGTCCCCCCCGCCCGCCCGGAGCAGCTTCAGGTAATCGTCGCAGACCTGGTGCCCCAGGCCGCGGCTGCCGCAGTGGATCATCACCGTGACCCGGTCCACGGTCTCGACGCCCCACTCGGCGGCCACGTCGGGATCGTACACCTCGGCCACGCGCTGCACCTCGAGGAAGTGGTTCCCCGACCCCAGGGTGCCCAACTGGTTCCGCCCACGCTCCTTGGCCGTGGCGGAAACGGCCCGGGGATCGGCCCCCTCCACCGCGCCCTCCGACTCGCAGGCGGATAGGTCCTCCCCGAAGCCCCGCCCCAGGGCCACGGCCCACCCGGCGCCGTCTCGCATGACGCGGTCCAGCTCATCGTCGGAGAAGGACTCCCGGGTGTGCGAACCCACGCCGCAGGGAACTCCACTGAAGAGGGCGTCGGCCAGCCGGTCCACCCATTTCCGGACCTCATCCGCGGTCAGGGGTGTCGTCAGGGCCCGCACCCCGCAGTTGATGTCGTACCCCACGCCGCCGGGGCTGACTATTCCCTCCACGGCATCGAAGGCCGCCACGCCGCCGATCGGGAAGCCGTACCCGTGGTGGATGTCCGGCATCGCAAGCGCCTCGCCCACCCCGCCCGGCAGGCACGCCACCTCGGCTATCTGCCGCAGGGCGCCGTCGGCGTGCGCGCGCTCCAGCTCCTCCTCGCCGACGAAGATCCGCGCAGGACGGAGCATCCCGCGAAAATACCACGGCTCGATGCGCCACTCGAACTCACCCAACCGGACGATGTTTTTCGGCAACGACATTCACGGCCCCCTCGGTCGCAACCCGAGAATAACCGATGCTTCGGTCGAGCGCAAGGCGCCTCCGAGCCGCTTCTTGACAGCCTCTACACCCTCGGTTATACTCGCGAGCGCGCTGGAGAGATGGCAGAGTTGGTCGAATGCGGCGGACTCGAAATCCGCTGTGGGCGTATGCCCACCGGGGGTTCGAATCCCTCTCTCTCCGCCACCAGCGCGGGGCGCTGGACCCCGATTCCGCGGGGAGAGGTTTCATCCATTTAAAAGTTACCGCCGCGAGCGGAGCCTGCTTAAAAATCTGTCAGTACAATGCACCGCCAGCGTAGCCGCGACGAACGGTTCCATACATTCAATAACAACCGCCGCGAGCTGTATTAATTCAAGTATTAAAGATGCAGCCTAACGCCCCACTGACAGCTTCGAACTCCAGGCACGCGGAGAGGTGTCCGAGTTGGTCGAAGGGGCGCGACTGGAAATCGCGTAGGGGACTTATCCTCCCCTCGAGGGTTCGAATCCCTCCCTCTCCGCCAGCGGCTGAGCCGCCAGCGTAGCCGCGACGAACGGTTAATCCATTCGAAAGTCAACGCCGCGAGTGGAGCCCTTTTTCAGTTCCTTATTTTTTCTTGAAGCGCGGGGCGCTGGACCCCGGTTCCGCGACGAACGGTTAATCCATTCGAAAGTCAACGCCGCGAGCGACGCATGTTTACAATTCCGCCGTTTCTGTTAATGTAGGGCGGCCCCGTAGGACGAGTCCTCTGCGGGCCGCCGAGAACGGGAAATTTACCTTCCGTACGCAACGCAATTGTAGCTAATTTTAAAAATTCCCCCCGCGACTGTGCCCCCCCCAAGATGGGGGGGTTGAGGGGCTTCAAACGGAAACCGGGCTCCGCACGCGGCGGTGATTGTCGAATCGAGAAAAATTCCCCCCGCGACTGTGCCCCCCCAAGATGGGGGGGATGGGGGGTTTGAGGGGATGTAGCTCAGCTGGGAGAGCGCAGCCTTCGCAAGGCTGAGGCCGGCGGTTCGAGCCCGCTCATCTCCACCAGTCGCAAACGGGCCTGCCTTTGGGCGGGCCCTTTCGAGTATCACGCTCACACCTCCGCAGTAGGGGCGGGTGTCCACACCCGCCCGCGGGCCGACCTAAAGGTCGGCCCCTACGAGGGCGTTGCGCTTCCTTAATGTAGGGCGGGGACTTTAGTCCACGCCGTCTTTTATCAATAGTGGCCCTCACCCTCAATCCCTCTCCCGGAGGGAGAGGGAGGTCGCGGGCCGCCGTTTCCACATTCCCTACCCCGACCCTCACCCTGGCCCGTCGGCTCCTACGAGCTTTCCTTAAATGTAGGGCGGGGATTCCTATCCCCGCCGCTTTCCACCCCTCACCCTAGCCCTCCCCCCAACGGGGGGAGGGGACACGCGGCAGCCCTCGCCCATCGGTCGCCCCGAAAAAAAGGCCGACCAAATGGCCGGCCCGTTTGACTACACAAGGGCTCGGAATCAAGTGGCCAGGACCGCCGAATGGTCGGCGTTGGCCAGGGCGCAGACCAGCTTGACGGCGCCGGCGAAATCGTCCATGTGCGCCATTTCGCTGGGTTGGTGGACGTAACGGGTCGGGATGGAGATGACGCCGCAGGGCACGCCGGTCTTCGTGAACTGGATGGCGAAGGCGTCGGTGGCGCCGCCGCGCAGCACCTCCATCTGGTACGGGATGCCCTTCGCCACGGCCGTATCAACCATCAGCTTGCGGACCTTAGGCGAGACGATGGTACCCTGGTCCATGGCCTTGATCGCCACACCCTTCCCCAGCTCGACGTTCATCGGCTCGACGAGGGGCGTGTCCCCCCAGCCGGTGATGTCAATGGCGTAGCCCACGTCGGGGGTGACGCTCCAGGCGCTGGTCCGCGCCCCGCGGACGCCCACCTCCTCCTGGACGGTGAAGACGAAGTGGACCTCGTTCTTCGCCTTTTTCTTCAGCTTCTTCAGCGCCTCGACGAGGACGGCGCAGCCGATGCGGTCGTCCAGCGCCTTGGAGATGAAGACCCTGCCCTGGGCTACTGTTGAGCGCACGAAAACCCCGAAGTCTCCCACGGCGATGAGCTTCTCCGCGTCCTTCTTCGACGTGACCCCCACGTCGAGGAACAGGTTGTTCCAGTCCGTGTCCTTCGGCTCGGTGCCGAGTTGCTCCCGGCCGATGACGCCGACGGTACCGTTGGCGAACTGAACCCGCCGCCCGTAGAGCCACAGCGGTTGCACCCCGCCCACGGGGGAGATGCGGGCGAACCCTTTTTCGTCTATGTAGTGCACCACCACGCCGATCTCGTCGGTGTGGGCGGCGAACATCAGCTTACTGCCGCCCGAACCGATCCGGGTCAGCAGGTTGCCCATCACGTCGCGGCGAAGCTCGTCCACGTGCGGCTTCACCATCTTCTCGATCCTCTCCACAACCCGTTCCTCGTGACCCGAGGGGCCGTAGAGCTGGCACAGGGCGCGGATGGTTTCCTCCATCGGTAGTCCTCCGGACTCTTCGGCTAGGGCTTGAATTCCTCGAGGCGCCGGATGACGGCGGCTACCAGCCGCTTCGTGTTCCGATAATCGCCCTTGTCGAGGATGCCCACCGGGGAATGGATGTAGCGGACCGGGACCGAGATGGTCACGACGCGCACGCCGGCCATGCTCCGCTGCACGACGCTGGACTCGGTGCCCCCCGTCACGAACCTCTTGAACTGGTACGGGATGTTCTCCTCGCGGGCGATGTTTTGGACGAACTCGAGCCAGGCGGGGTCGGCGATATGGGAGCGGTCGAGGATGGAGAGCGCCGGTCCCCGTCCCAGTTCGGTGGAGGGCGAGGCGTCGCGGCCGATCCAAGACGGCGGTCCCTCACCGGCGGCGGTACCCTCGACGGCGATGTAAACGTCGGGCTTCACCGCGTTCCCTATCACCCGCGCCCCCCGGACGCCTATCTCCTCCTGGGTGGTGAAGGCGGCGTAGAAGGGCGTTCCGCCGGTCAGTTTCGGCGATCCCTTGACGACTTCCGCGATGACGGAACAGCCGGCCCGATCATCGAAGCACTTCCCGAAGACCCGGCCACCCTGTTCGAAGTATCGGGTGTCGTAGTAAATCCCGTCCCCCACGGCGACGAGCTTCTCCGCCTCCTCCTTCTTCGAGCAGCCGATGTCCACGTACAGCTTGTCGTAGTCCAGGACTTGCTCGAACTCCTCGCGCTTCTTGTGCAGATGCGGGCTCTTCATGCCGATGACGCCCGGTACCCCGGAATCCTCGTGGCGGACGACGACCCGCTTGCTCAGAAGCACGCGGTCATCGGTGCTTCCCATCTTTTGGAACTTCAGGTCGCCGGAGCCGGTGATTTCGCTCGCGACGAAGCCGACCTCGTCCATGTGGGCCGAAAGCAGGAGGCGCGGCCCCTTATAGCGGGCGCGGCCGGACACCCGCACGATCAGGTTGCCCAGGGTGTCCACCTGGTGCAGGTCCACCTTCTTGGAGATCTCGCCGAGGATTAGCTCGCGGACCTCTTTCTCGTATCCCGACGTACCGAAGGCGTTGGAGAGCTTGTCGAGCATGGATGAATCCTTTACCAGTCCACCGGCGGGATGACCGGCAGCCCATCGGCGTCGGCGATGGCGAGGATCAGCCGGCCGGCGTTCTTCACGTCGCCCATGTCCAGCATCTCCACCGTGGAGTGCATGTAGCTCAGAGGGATGCCCAGGTTGATGGTCGGGATGCCGGAGTGCAGGGTTTCGACGGTGGACCCGTCGGTGCCGTAGGGGCTGGGCCAGAAGAACTTCTGGTGGGGGATGTTCTGGGCCGCGGCGACCTTAAGGGTCGTCTCGACCAGGTCGGGGTAGTTGTTGAGACCGAAGCTGACCGACGGCCCCTTGCCGAGCTCGACGGAGTCCTTTTCCGGAACGCCCTCGTGGCGCCCCTGGTCCACGTCTACGACGATCGCACAGTGCGGCTCGATCCCGTAAACCGCCGCGTAGGCGCCGACTCCGGTACACTCCTCCTGCACCTCGGCGACGGCGTAGATGTCGTGCTTGTGCCGCTGGCGCCGGGCGAGCCGGAGCGCCCAGGTGAGGGCGGCCACGGAACAGCGGTCGTCGGCCCCGGCCATCACCCGACGGTCGTTCTGCAGCTCGACGAAGGACGTGGGGTAACCCACGGGGTCGCCCACCCGGACTCGTTTCCGCACCTCGCGCTCCGGGAGCCCGGTATCCAGGTAGAGGTCGTTCCAGGAGGTGACCTTATTCTTCTCGCCGGCCTGCTGCAGGTGGGGGGGGACCGAGCCGACGACGCCCTTCACCGGCTCGGAGCCGCACACGGTGAGGAGCTGACCCGGCAGGATGCGCCGGTCCACCCCGCCGACCCGGTGCAGGCGCAGGTAGCCGCCCGGCTCGATCTTGTGCACCACGAGGCCTATCTGGTCTAGGTGGGCCAGAACGGCCAGGCGGAGCCTTTCAGCCTTGGGTCCGTCTCCCCGCTTGAACCCGATGACGCTCCCCATCCGGTCCGTGCGCAGCTCGTCGGTGTACGGCTCCCAGAGATCGCGGACGACCTGGGCGGCCGATTCCTCCATCCCGGTGAGCCCGATGGTTCCGGTGAGCTTTTTGAGGATCTCTTCCAAGCGGGCTCCCCTTTGGGTCGGTTCCTTCGAGGGCACAGTATACGGGGAATCCCCGGTATGGTCAAGGGGCAAGTGCGGTGGCGAAGCCGTAAAAACGGCGGTGTGCACGGACGCAAACCGCACCCCCGAACCGGCGCCGCAGGTTGACACGACAGCCGGGAAGGCCTAAAATCTCGCTTTGCGCGGGTTTTCACCGGGTTGCGAACCGGAGTCGAGTCCTTATTTTTGATGACACTATATAGAACATGAATATTCTGACACTTCAAGAGCTCACCCTCCGTTTCTACCGCTTCTGGGCGGACCAAGGCTGCCTTATAGGCCACGGCTACGACATGCCCACGGGGGCGGGGACCGCCAACCCGCTGACCTTCTTCGGCGTCCTGGGGCCGCAGCCGTGGCGTACCGCCTACGTGGAGCCCTCGCGCCGGCCCGACGACGGCCGCTACGGCGAGAACCCACACCGCTTCTACAAGCACTTCCAGCTCCAGGTCATCCTCAAGCCCTCGCCGGCCGACATCCAGAACGTCTACCTGGACTCGCTCCGGGCGGTGGGCATCGAGCCGCTGGACCATGACGTGAAGTTCGACGAGGACAACTGGGAATCCCCCTCCCTGGGCGCCTGGGGCACCGGCTGGCAGGTGCTCCTGGACGGGATGGAGATAACCCAGTTCACCTACTTCCAGCAGATGGGCGGCGCCCTGCTCAAACCGGTCACCGTCGAGTTGACCTACGGCCTTGAACGTCTGTTGATGCACATCGCCGGCGTGGATGACGGCTTCGAGCTCCTCTGGTCGCCCGACGTGAGCTACCGGCGGGTCCAGCAGATGTCCGAGTACGAGAACAGCCGCTACTCCTACGAAACGGCCGACGTGGAGCTTTACACGAGGCAGTTCGACGAGCTCGAGGCGGAGATAGAGAAACTTCTCCAGGCGGAAGAGCCGCTCATCTATCCCGCCTACGATCTCGTCAGCTACGCCGCCCACCTGTTCAACGTCCTGGACGCCCGGGGGGCGGTGGGCGTGGCCGAGAGGGCGCGTTACCTGGGCCGGCTGCGCAAGATTACCTCCGCTCTCGCCGCCCTCTACCTCGAACGAATCGAAAAGAGGCCGGACTGGATTCTCGGTTCCGGGGCGGTGGTTGCGTGATGGACTTCCTTCTGGAAATCGGCGTCGAGGACCTGCCGAGCCGCTTCCTCACCCCGGCCCTGGGCGACCTCGCGGCCCTTCTGCGCGAAAAGTTGACCCAGAATGACCTGGGCTTCGTCTCGATAACGGCCCTCGGCACCCCGCGGCGGCTGGCGGTCCACGCCTCCGGGCTCGCGGACCGGCAGCCGGAGAGGACCGACCTCAAGCTCGGCCCTCCCATCCACGTGGCTTACGACGGCGAGGGCAATCCCACCGCGGCCGCCATCAGCTTCGCCGCGAAATTCGGCCTCACCGAGGCCGACCTTGGGATAGCCCAGACGCCCAAGGGGGAACGGGTGCAGGTGGAGATAAAAACGGGCGGAGCATCCACGGTGGACCTGCTCCCCGGCATCTCGGAGGCCCTCGTCACCGAGCTGCCGCTGCCCAAGGCCATGCGTTGGGGCGCCGGCGAGGTGAGGTTCCTGCGGCCCATCCGCTGGCTCGTGGCCCTGGCCGACGACGCGGTGGTGCCGCTGGAAATAGGCGAGATCAAGGCCGGGCGCCACTCTAGGGGGCACCGTTTCCTGGCGGACGTCGAGTTCGAGCTGCCCGACGCCTCCCTGGACACCTACGTCCGCGCCTGCCGGGAACACGACCTCATCCCCGACGGCACCACCGTGGACGACGAGGGGGGCGTCCAGTCGCCGGGAGAACGGTATTCGTATCTCAAAAAGCGTCTGGAAGAACTGCTCTCCGCGCACGGCAACGTAATTTTTGACGAAGAGCTGCTCCTCGACGTCACCAATGGGGTGGAGCATCCGACCTGTCTGGAGGGCGGGTTCGAGGAGCGGTTCCTGGAATTGCCCGAGGTGGTGGTCTCCAGCGTCCTGAAGGAGTATCAGAAGTACTTCGAGGTGCGCGACGCAACAGGTGCGCTCCTGCCGCGTTTCATCGTCGTGCGGGACGGTGGGGACAGGAACGTCGGGGGCGTCGTCGCCGGTCACGAGCGCGTCCTGCGGGCGCGGCTCACCGACGCCGCCTTCTTCTGGGATCAGGACCGCAAGCGGTCCCTGGTTTCGTTGACCGAGGAGCTCGCCGACCTCCAGTTCATCCGCGGTCTGGGAAGTTATTCCGACAAGAGGAACCGCCTCCTCACCCTCGTGCAGTCGGTCAACGCGGAGGGGTTTTGCGGCGCCGACCCGGCCGTGGCGGGACACCTCGAGCGGGCGGCCTCCCTGGCCAAGCAGGACTTGCTCACCCGTCTCGTCGTCGAGTTCACCGGCCTGCAGGGGCTGATCGGCGGCGAGCTGGCGCGGACGCAGAAGGAGCCCGAGCCGGTCTGGCGAGCCGTCTGTGAGCAGTACCTCCCGAAAAGATTTTCGGGCCGGGCGGAGGAGCTGCCGCAAACGGCGGCGGGATGCCTCCTGGCGCTGTTGGACCGGTTGGACACCCTGGCGGGGTGCTTCGCCATCGGTCTTTCCCCCACCGGATCGAGGGACCCCTACGGGCTGCGCCGCGCCGCGCGGGGGATCATCGGCATCGCCGCCGGGGTGGAGGGACACGAGCCCACGGGATTCGACCACGCGCGGCTCGACCTGGAACCGCTCCTGCGGATTGCGGTCTCGAATTTCAGCGGAACGACCAAGAGGGCTTTCGACGAGGGCGAGGTGTACGGGAAGCTGGTGGCCTTCCTCGCCGAACGCGCCCTCCGCCTGCTCGGAGAGCTGGGTCTGCCGACCGATGCCGTTCGGGCGGCGCTGGGGGCCTACCCGACCCGCCCCTGGTCCGCCTGGCGCTCGGCCCACTCCCTCGCCCGGGCCAAGGGGAGTACCGAGTTCGCCGACGTGGCGACCGGCTACAAACGGGCCTGCAACATCCTCCGCCAGGCAGCCAGGGAATTCGACCTCACCGAGTTTAAGCCCTTCGATGCGGCCAGGCTGGAGCAGGACGAGGAACGCAGGCTGGCGAAGCTGCTCGCCCGCGACGGGGAGGGGGTGGCCGCCGCAGTCCGGCGGGGAGACTTCGACGCCGCTCTGGGGAAAATCGCCGGCTTCCGCGAGGCAATAGACCGCTTCTTCGACGAGGTGACGGTTTTCACCGACTCCGAGGAGCTCCGCGACAACCGCCTGGCACTATTGAACGAGCTGGTGGGCGTTTTCGGCCGTGTGGGCGACCTCTCTTTAATCCAGGCCGAGTAGGCGACCCCTCCGGAGTGTGCGACCCGCGCCGCGGAGGGTCTCTTTATACCGTCCCGAGAGGGGAACCGGGAATCAAAGAACGTCGTATCCTGTTTGAGATTAACGTATTCCGCCGTTTTCAATCCCCGAAGCCCCGCCCGGGAGTTATCCGTTGCGCCCTGTCGTCCCGGTAATCCTGGCCTTCCTCGCCGTCCTCCTCGTCGTCGGCACACTCCGGGCGAGACCCGACGACGGCTACCGGATCGAGAGGTTCTACTACCGGATCAACCCGCCCAAACGCCACCCCTACGAGGCGTTCTTCACCCCCGAGCTCGAGAACCCGAGAACCCCCGGCTTCTACGAGGAGCTCGTCCTCGAGCCCTTCGCCTACGCACCTCCCACCGCCGAGGAGCTCGGGGAACGGCTCTGGAGCTACAACCGCACCTACGACGCCTTCGGTGATCCCTACCCCTACCCCTTCAACCTCGACGAGTGGTCCGAGCGGGTGGCGAATCTCCGGTTCCGCGAGCGGACCTACGCCCGCGAGGCCGACGAGGGGCTCATCGGCGACATCTCCATAGACTGGCTCGCCACCACCCTGAAAATCACCGGCCGCAAGCTCTTCGTCCTCGGCTACACGTCCAAAACCTACGTAAATCCCCCCGACCCACTCCTGGTGGGTACCCAGGGTGATTTCAACATGGACCAGGAGACCCAGATCCGGGTCGAGGGGACCATCGCCGAGCGGGTTACCGTCAACGTGGACTACGACGACACCCGGGAGAACGACTCGCGGAACAAGCTGTCCCTCATCTACACCGGCCGGGAGGACGAGCTCATACGCCGGGCCGAGCTGGGCGATGTCAACCTCTCCATCCCCGGGACGCGGTTCGTCAGCTACTCGGCGAAGAGCCTCTTCGGGGCCAAGGTCATCGGCGGGCTGGGCGAGTGGTTCACCTTCACCCTGATCGGCTCCCGGGAGAAAGGCATCACCGAGGAGGAGGAGTTCACCGGCACCGGCCAGCTTCAGCGGGAGGACATCCGGGACACGAGCTACTCGGAGCGGATCTACTACCGGGTGGACACCAACCCGGCCCACTTCGGACCGCAGTTGCAGATAGCCGAATCCCCCATTGACGGCAGCGCCCTCATCGAGATCTACGTTTATTCCTACGGCCAGCAGCGCGACCCCACCTACACCTACTACTCGCTCGACGCCCAAATTTACTCGGACGGCGAGGGGGGCAACCCCACCGACCCGCCCATCCCGACAGGCGATGATCCCATCAGTTCCAACTTCTGGCGCCGGTTGGAGAACGTGCAGGATTTCTACGTCAACAAGGCGACCGGCAGGGTCACCTTCTCCACCAGCATCAGCACCACCGATTACGTGGCGATCAAGTACAAGGTGGCCAGCCCCTCCAGCCCCACCGGCGTCATCTACTCGGTGGGCTACGGTGGAGGTGCGACGGCGAACCCCAAGCTCGTCAAGAGCGGGATCATCAACCCGCTTTTGACCGGGTACATGTACCACAACATCTACTACCTGGGGGCTTCCGGGCTGCAGAACGACTCCGACTTCATCCTGGAGATTTTCGACCTCCAGGACCGGGCCAACGACGCCGACGACTTCGACGGGGACGGCAACACCTCGGAACCGCTGTTACGCGTCTTCGGGCTCACCCGCGCCGCCGACGGCTCCGACGACCGGGTCAACATCAACTACATAGACTTTGCCAACGGCCTCTTGATCTTCCCCAAACGCTACCCCTTCCAGAAGGAGGGTGAGGAGGGCACCGACGAGGACGCCTACGACGAGAGCTACTCCCGGCGCAACCACCGTTACGACATCCACGTGGAGTACCACAGCGCCTCGGCCGTCCGCTTCCTCAAGCCCAACATCATCCCCGGCTCCGAGGAGGTGACGCTGAACGGCCGGCGCCTGGTCCGCGACGTGGACTACATCATAGATTACGACTCCGGGTACATCGAATTCCTGGTCCCCGGCGCCGACTCCTCGGACGCCGACCTGAATATAAAATATGAGTACAAGCCGCTCTTCGGCGAGGCCGGCAAGACGCTGGCCGGCGGCCGGCTGGAGTTCAACCTCGGCGACGTGCTGTCGCTGGGGGGGACCTACATCGGCGAGTGGACCGACTTACCGGTGGACAAGCTGGAGATTCCCGAGCTGCGGGCCATCCCCAGCTCCCATCAGGTGATGGACGCCGACGCCAGCCTGAACGTGCGGAACCAATTCATGACCGACTTCATCAACCTCCTGCCCTTCGTCGAATCGAAGGAGGAATCGAACATCACCCTCGAGGGCGAATGGGCCTACAGCTTCTACGACCCGAACCGGGCGGGTCGGGCTCACGTGGACGACATGGAGAGCGCGCACCAGTCCATCTCCTTCCCCGCCGACGGCGACGAGTGGGGCCCGAGCTCACCGCCGGTAACCCAGGACGGCGCCTACGACCAGGCCTACCGGAGGCTCATGAAGGTGGGGGATGAGGAGTGGATCCGCAGCCAGATAAACGACGAGTGGAACGAGGACGTCGTGCGCGTCATGGTTTTCGGCGCCGACGAATCGCGGCCGTTGCCCCAGGAGGCGGGGCAGTGGGACTCCGTTTGCCGGATAATCTCCCCCAACGGCCTGGACCTCGAGGAGAAAAACCTCAAGTACCTGGAGTTCTACCTCTACCGCCGCGGCGAGATCAACGGCGGCGTGCTGCACTTCGACATCGGGTTCATCAACGAGGACTCGGACGGCGATTACACGGGTTTCGGCTACGAGGGCTACGACACCGAGGACGAGGGGCTGCACGAGGGTATCTCCGACGACCTCTCCGATCCCGGCGAACTGGACGGGCGGTTGAACTACTCGGAGGACGAGCGCGGCTGGACCTTCAACAACACGGGCGACGGCGGCATCTACGACGAGGTCGTCATCGGTCGGAACAACTCCCTCCTCAACACAGAGGACCTGGACTTCAACCTCACCCTGGACACCACGGAGCAGCACTTCGGCTACGCCCTCCCCCTGGCGGACATCCCCGAGGAGTACCTGGGGCGCGACCTGGGCAACGGCTGGCTGGCCATCCGCATCCCCCTGGAAACCGACGAGACGCGGCCGGGGGACTACATGCCGCCTCTGTCCAAACTGATCAAGGCCATGCGCATCTGGATCGAGTCCGAGAACACCGGGGATTTCGTCGGAGGCGAGGACACGGCCGTCCTCGTGTACAACCTCCGGCTCACCGGCGTCCGGTGGGAGGCGCCGGTCACCGAGCCCGAAAACCCGAGGAATCACTTCGCCGTGGGCACGGTGAACTCCGAGGACAACCAGGACTACGAGCCGCTGGAGCAGCGCGAGGACACGCAGGGGTTTTTAATCCGCGAGCAGGCCCTCGACCTTGCCTACAACCTCGTCCGCTGGAACGACTGGGGCTACGACGGACGTTTCGGGCGGGGCTCCTTCCAACCGAATCCCCGGTTCCGCGACACCGGCGAGCCGGACAACGGCGAGGGGGACGGCATCCTGAACACCGAGGATACGAACCACAACGGCATCCTCGACCCCGGCGAGGACGTCGGGTGGTCCGGCTACGACCCGGAGGCCACCGGGGCCGGCAACGGTGTGCTGGACACCGAGGACGTCATCCGAGGCTACACGGTGCAGGAGTTCCTGGAGAGCCGCGACTTCACCACCCACGACCGTCTGACCGTATCCATCAACAACCGAAACCTGGACAGATCAGGCGAAGACCTCTTCTTCATCCGCTTCGGCACCGACGAGAACAACTACTACGAGGCGGCGATGCCCCTGGCGGCGCCGGGCTGGAACAAGCTGGAAGTGGACTTCACCGAGCTCATCGCCCTCAGGCAGGAGTACGAGGCCCTCGACCCCGAGGTGCGTCCGGAGACATACACGAGGAACAACCTCACCGTGGCCGGGTCTCCGCAGTTGGTACGCACGTACGAGGTCACCTGCGGCGTCGGGACCACCAGCCCCATGAGCGGCGCCTTCCAGCCGGGAGGGGGACTGGGTCGGGTCTGGGTAAACAATATAGACCTGGAAAACCCGGTCGTGCGCGAGGGGCTGGCTCAGCGGGGGAGGCTCTCGCTGAAGTTCGGCGACGTGCTCACCGTGGAGGGCAGCTACCAGAAGGTGGACGGGGACTTCCAGTCCATCGGGCTCCGGCGCACCGGGGTCACGGCCGAGGACCTGGACGGGGCGGCCACCCTGGCGCTGGGCGCTTTCATGCCCGACGATTGGCGCGTCAACATACCGCTGACCGGCTCCATGACCCACTCCACCGTCTACGTGGAAAACATCGCCGATTACGAGGGTTCCGTCGAAGACCTGGGCAAGACGGTCTCGGACACCGCCAAGGCCAACCTGGCCTTCTCGAAGACGGGCTGGCCCACGCTCGGCTTCTCCTACACCGACTACCGAGGGTTGAACGAGACGGCCCGCCGCAACGACCACGATGAGTCGGCGAGCGCCAGCTTCGATTACTCGTTAATCTCCGAGCTCTTCTTCGTCCCGACAAAGATAAACGCCCGGTACCTCTACAAGAAGGACTCCACCGATTACGACGAGGAAACGGGGCGGGTGGACACCATTACCGGAAAGGAAGAGGTCACCACCTCGGTAACCTGGCAGTTCATCCGCGGGCTGTCCTTCTCCCCCAGCTTCTCCATCTCGGATACCCGCGACCTGCTGCACTCCGAACCGGTGAGTCACACGCAGAACTCCGGGCTGATGCTCTCCTTCAGCCGATTCCGCCTGGCTCAGCCGTCGCTGGATTTCGGCACCACCTACTCGGAGCTCTTCAACCCCCCCTCGGATTACGCTTCCGAGACCTACGACGTGAGCGTCAGCAACAACTTCTCGGCCAGCCTGCCCCTCTCACTGGGAACCCTCATCGAGAAGTGGTTCGGCTCCTGGACGACCAACCTGAACTACACCCTCCGGAGGAGCTCGACTTACGACGAGGTCACCCAAAAGCCGCCCCCCGAGTACGTCTGGGGCTGGGACCACATCTGGCACGAGGCCGGCGAGCCCACCTATTCGGGGCGGGGCTACTCCTATCTCGTCTCGAACCGCTTCCGCCCGCTGGAGTTCTTCCGCGGATTCGACGACCCCGAGCTGGCGAGCTACGACGTCCTTCTCGGGGAAATCAAGTACTCTTTCTCCACGGACCTCTCCGAGGCCTACGGCAGCAGCAGCCGGACCTGGACCGAGGTCTGGCCCGCCGCCGAGCTCACCATCACCGGGCACAAGTATTTTCCCATCTTCGCGTCCCTGTTGCAGCAGTCCACGGTCAAGCTCTCCTACCAGAAACAGACGACGAAGTGGATCGGGGTCAGCCTGTCGCGGACGTACACACCGAGCATCTCCTGGCGCGCCGCCTGGTCTGACGACCTCTCCACCATGCTCTCCTACACCGAGGCCTCGACCATAACCGACGAGAGCGGGTCGGCGTACGGCATCGGCGACACCCACCGGGTCACCAACACGTACAACCCCGGGGCGAGCCTCACCTACGTGATGGAGCTGCCGGGCTCCTTCCGCATCCCCTTCCTCGGCGAGAACGTGCCGCTGCGCAACGAGCTGCAACTCACCGCGAGCTACAGCCTGACCATCGTCGAGAACAGCGTCTCCGGAGGCAGCCAGACGCCGCCCGACGACACCAATCGCCACACCGCCTCGCTCACCGGCGGGTACTACCTCACCACCAACATCCACGCCAATCTGACGCTGACCTACGAGGACTTTACCAACAAGACCTCGGTGGGTTACGACTACTCGAGCTTCGACGTGAAATTGGCTCTGGAGCTGAAGTTCTGACGCGGGACGGTGACGAAAAGGGGTACGGGTGCGGACACGCGCCCCCACGTCATCGCAATCCGCGAGGCGCGGGCCGGGGTTGGGGGTCGAAAAAAGGCGGGGACCGAACCCCGCCCGTTTTTAAAACACCGACTTCGCCAGAGCAAGATGTACGAACCTGAAAAAAAGGCGGGGGACCAATCCCCCGCCGTTTGAAACACCGAGGGCTACTAGAACGCCGGCAGGGTCTTGCCGACCAGCGGCTCGGAGAACTCCATCCCGGTATCGGGGTTGACCTTCTTGCGGATAATCTTGAAGTAGTACTCGGCCGAATCCCAGGTGTAGAACATGATCCAGCCGGAGAGCGTCTCGCCGGGCAGGATGGTCGCGGTGTCGGGCAGATAGGTTTTGCGCGGATCGCGGGAATCCTTCTGGTCGGACGCCATCGGCTCGTCGAAGTTGGTCTCCAAGGACTTGTACAGGCGGCAGTTCGCCAGCTCGAACTCGTAGGGCTCGGGGCCGCCCATGTACTCCGGATCGTTGCTCCGGTTCGTGATCTCGATGAGAACGAAGACCATGTACCTGTACGGCTCGGCGTTGAGCCTGTCGCCGCCGGAAAGCTCGATGGATGTCTCCCGGGTGTCGCTTTTAACCGAGAGGTCTACGGGGCTGTCGTCGGCGATGTGGCTCGGGATGCCCATGAAATCCTTGGCGTAATACTGGGAGGCGTAGTCGTCAATGATGACGGTCTTCAGCTCATCGGAGTACTTGAGATAGGCCCGCTTGGTGAGCTTCTCGGTGTGGATGGTGTCGTTCATGATGTAGAGATAGCCCTTAGGCGGAACGGGGCCCTCGTATACCAGGTCCTCGGGGGGTTCGGGCCAGCCCATGTACACCGTGTATGCGCAAACCACGCGGGTGCCGGTTTCTATATCCACCTCCTCCTTCAAGGCCGTCTGCACCTTGGCCAGCATCTCCTGGGTTTCCTCCATATGCTCGCCGCGCTCCACCTTGGTCAGGTATGTCTCGGCCGGGAGGAGGGCCACATCGAGGCCTTTCTTGTCGAAGTTGTCGAATTCGATGGACCCCATCTGGAACCAGCAGTCGTTGATGCTGTTCAGGACGCGTTCGTTGCCGACGCCGTGGTCCGTCAGAATATCGAGTATGTCGTCGAGCGGCAGCGAACCGGGGTCGGCGATGCTCTCGAAAATGTCACTGTACTCCACGAGGCAGGCCTGCCTGTACTCCTCCAGCGCGGCCTCGTACTCGTATTTCCCGTATAACTGGTCACCGGCGCCGCGATGCCCCTCGGTTCGATCCAGGGACAGTAGGTAGACGACGCCGAGGCAGATGATGAAGAGGACGAAGGTGACCAGAACGTTGAGATAGCGCTTCGCGCCCAATTCGACCTCCCGGGGTAAAGTCAACCAGCACCCGGCTTTTTGACTTACGGCTCCGCCGCGCCACACAACCGCCCGCGTCCGACCGGGGCGGACTCCCCGAAGGGCTAAGGCGATATCATTTACCCGTTCGCCCCACCTTTTATCACCGACACCGGCCCACCGGACCGATGGTGGCGGGGCGCGGAGTCGAACCGCGGACACGCGGATTTTCAGTCCGCTGCTCTACCAACTGAGCTACCCCGCCCCGCGGCCTTTTTACAGCAGGGCGAGCGTAGCAAGAACGGGTCGGACATGTCAAGGGTTCGGCCTATTCCACGAATTCCAGCCCGGCCAGAATCGCGCTGGCCAGACGGTCCGCCCCCTCGGGATCATCCCCGTACATCACGGGATCCAGGCAGTTGACGGTGACGTTCACCGTCTCGGTGTTCCGGCGCAGGAAGAGACTCCAGCCGTGCCCCATGAAATCGCTCGAATACTCGGCGCAATAACTCTCGTCCGCGCCGTAGGCCGCGAGCGCTTCGGGATGAAGGTACCACTCGCCGACGGGGAGGAGATTCGAACCGTACAGCAACCCCTCCTGCATGTCCGCCCACTGGGTGACGTCGTCGCTGCAGTCCACGCAGGTGGACACCTGGACGTTCCAACCGTCCGAAGGATCGGCGTAGAAGGCGGTCACGTCGGCCGAGTCGCTCAGCGACCACCCCGCGGGCAGGGGCACGGCCAGGATGCCCTTGGCCGGCGTCACGACCTGGGGCAGCTCCACACCGTCGTTCTCGTAGCGCATCCCGGAAGGCTCCTCGGGAGGACCGGGCACCTGGACGAAGAGCGTGGAGACGTTGAAGTAGTTGTCGAGGTACACGACCAGCCCCAACTCTGGGTACGACGCCCCGGCCGCGCGCACACCCAGGGGGGGACGACCGTAAAGGGCGACCACTTCGGGCCACGTCGCCCCGACCCCTATCCCCTCGGGGGTGATGATGGCGGGTGGCGGTAAATCCGCCATACCGCCCAGGGCCAGCCCGACGATGGGGAAGGTCATGGAATCCATGTCGTACTGGCCGATGACGGTGAAAGCGTAGGGTCCGTCCTCGAAGAAGTACCAGAAGGGGTAGTCCATTTCCTCCATCCCGCCGCCGACGCGATTGTACATGTCGGAGACCAGATCGCCCAGCTCCAGCTTCCCCACGAAACCCCGACCGGGGGTGAAGGGGGTGTCGCCGAAGAACTCCCAGTAACTCAAAGAACCCTCGGGCATGGGGTAGGTGGCCTCGGCGAGGAGCGCCCCGACCGCGAGAAGCAGCAGGGCCGTGACGGCTTTCCGGACCATGGTGTCTCCTTTGAACTCCAGGGAAATGGGCTGTCCCACACCCGATCATCATACCACAACGACGCCGGAGGCATCCGCTTGCCCCGATGCCGCGTATGGGTGTAAGCTACAGATTGGAGAGCACTTCGCTCGGAGCACGGGCCACCTCACGGCGAACGACGACCCGGGAAGCCGATTTGACGGATAAGGAAAAGAGACGCCTCAACCTGCACTGGCAGTTCGCCATCCTCGTCGGGCTGCTGGTCCTCGTCACCGCGACGGGGCTTACCTGGTTTCTGGTCGCCTCCGAGCGGGCGAACCTCTACCAGGGACTCCAGACCTCGCTGGTGCGCCAGGGTCGGACCGTCGCCCGAACGCTCTCCCCGATCGCCCGGGATCCCGACGCGGGGGAGGGGATCGTGCGGACGCTGGCCGAGGTTTTGGAGGACAACCCGCACCTCACCGGCGCCTACTACTTCGACGACCGGGGCGGCATCTACTCGGCCGACGAGGAGATAGTCCCCCTGAACGTCGGGGGGGAGCCGGCGGAGCTGGGATCTCTCCGGGCGAGGGAGGAGCTCGTCTCCGACGGCGGGTCCTTCTGCCTCACCCTGCCGGTGTACCACCCCGCGCGCCCGCCGGGTGATTTCACCACCCTCGGGAAGCTGCGCCTGGTGATGTCGGCGGAGCCGGTGCGCCTGGCCCTGGAGCGGGCCACGGTCAACGGCGTCCTCATCGGCGCGGCGGCGTTCCTCATCACCACGGGCCTGGGCGTTCTCTTCATCCTGCGGATCCTGGGACCCCTGAAGGAGCTCCAGCGTGGGGTGAGAAAGCTCGGGGCGGGCAACATCACCTACCGCCTGAAGGCTTCCGCCAGGAACGAGCTCGGTCGGTTGGCCGCGGCCGTCAACGACCTGGCCGAGAGACTGGAGAACCCGCGCGACGCCTCCGGCGACAGGGGGCGTCTCCTGCGGGACCTGGAAATCGCCCGCCAGCTCCAGCTCTCCTACCTGCCCGACGAACCGCCAGACTACCCGGGCATGGCCGTTGCCGGCCTCTGCGAACCGGCCTTCGAGGTGGGCGGCGATTACTACGATTTCATCCCCATAGATGAACGGAGGCTGGGCGTGGTCGTGGCCGACGTGTCGGGGAAAAGTCTCCAGGGGCTCATGGTCATGCTCATACTGCGCACGATACTCAAGAGCACCGCCCCGCGGCATTTCGACGCCCTGCCCACCCTCTGCGAAACCAACACCCTTCTCAGCCCCGACATGCGCTCCGGCAACTTCGTCACCTGCCTCTACTACGTTTACGACTCCCGCAACGGAAGCCTGGACGTGGTCAACGCCGGGCACAACTCGATGCTCGTATTCCGCGCGAGCGAGAAGCTGGTGGAGGTCGTCAAGACCCGGGGACGCCCCCTGGGTCTTATCGAGCCCGACGAGTTCTGCCGGACCCTGGAATCCACGACGCTTCGCCTGGAACCGGGGGACACCGTTCTCCTCTACACCGACGGCGTCTCCGAAGCCATGAACGAAGAAATGGAAATCTTCGGTGACAGAAGGCTTCAGGATGCTTTCGCCGCCTCCGCCGAGCTCGCGCCGCCGGAGTTGGTGAAAAGGCTGGCGGAAACGGCGCGCGCATTCGCCGGGGAGAAGAGGCAGTTCGACGACATGACCCTGGTCGCGCTGAAGGCGCTCGAGCCGGAAGTCGAGGAACCCCTGGACGTGGACCTGGCCGAAGAGGTCAGCCTGACGGTGGACCGATACATATCCGAGGGGGGGTAAATGGTTCGCACGGACTCAGGCGAGAGGCCCCCGCGGGGGCCTTTGGACTCGGGATGACTCCCGGACACGTGACCGTGGTCGGAGGGGGGCTGGCGGGCTGCGAGGCGGCGTGGCAGCTCGCCCGGGCCGGGCATCCGGTGCGGCTGTTCGAGATGCGCCCCGGCAAGGGGACCGGCGCACACACCGGCGGCGGGCTGGCCGAGCTCGTCTGCTCCAATTCGCTCAAGAGCGTCGAGCTCCACAACGCCCACGGCTGCCTGAAGGCCGAGCTGGAGCTCCTGGGGTCCCTTTTAATCGAAGCGGCGAAGATTTACCGGGTGCCGGCCGGTTCGGCGCTGGCCGTGGACCGGGAGCTCTTCTCGGCGGAGGTGGAGCGTAGACTGACGGCCAATCCGCTCGTCGAGGTCGTCCGGGAGGAGGTGACCGAGCCCCCGGAGGCTCCGGCCGTCCTGGCCACCGGCCCGCTCACCGGACCGACGCTCATGGGAAGGCTGGATGAGGAGCTGGGTCGCGGGCGGCTTTTTTTCCACGACGCTACCTCGCCCGTGGTGACGGCGGAGAGCCTCGACCCGGAGAAGGTCTTCCCCGCCGGGCGCCACGGCCTCGGGGACGACTACATGAACGTGGGCCTCTGTGCCGAGGTGTACGAGAATTTTTGGCAAAATCTGCTCACGCTGCCCCGGGCGCCGGTTCACGCGGTGGACCGGGAGTTGGTCGGGGACGCGTTCGCGGTCTTCGAGGGTTGCCTGCCGTTGGAGGTCCTCGCCGAGCGGGGCCGGGACGCCCTGCGCTTCGGTCCGTTGCGACCCGTTGGTCTCCGCCGGCCGGACACCGGGCAGTCTTACCACGCCGTCATCCAGCTCCGGGCCGAGAATCGGGAAAGGACGCGGTACAGCCTCGTCGGCTGCCAGACCCGCCTGACCCCGTCGGCCCAGCGAACACTCCTGCGCTCCCTGCCCGGCCTGGAGCGGGCCGAGTTCGTCCGCTACGGCCGGATGCACCGCAACGGCTACCTGGACGCCCCGGCGCTGCTGGAGGCGAGCCTGGAGCTTCGGGGACGGCCCGGCGTCTTCGTCGCGGGGCAGCTCTCGGGGGCGGAGGGGTACGTCGAGGCAGTCGCCACGGGCCTTCTGGCGGGAAAGAACCTCGCCCGCCGGTTGTCGGGGTCGGAGCCGATCGTTCCGCCAAGGGAGACGGTGCTGGGCGGTCTGGTGAGAACCCTGTCCGGCGCGGACCGTAACGACGAGGACGATCCCCCGTGCCCGGTAAACGCCCACTACGGACTCCTGCCGCCGCTTTCGACCCGGGTGCGGGGAAAAAGGGACCGGCGGACGGCGCTGGCGCTCCGGGCCCTGGCCGCGATGCGCGCCTTCCGGTGGCGGATCGAGTCGCCGGGGGCGTAGCTCCGTTCATGTGTAAGGCAAGGGGCTAACCCCTCGTCCGGAATAACTTCGTTTTGCCGGGGACACGGCTTCCTTTTTTGGTACACTTGGCCGGAACCGCACCCGGGGAGAGACAGATGATCCGCAACGTCCTGGTCGGCACCGACGGCTCGCGCTACGCCGAGGGAGCCGCCCGTTACGGCGTCTGGGCGGCGCAGGCCGCTGGCACCAAGCTGATCGGCTGCTACGTCCTGGACATCCGCCTGCTGGATGGGCCCTTTTTCGCCCGTCTGGCGGCGATGCTGGGCTTCGCCCCGGCGACCGACTTCCGCGCCGCGGCCGAACCTGTCCTGCGCGGCCTGGGCGAGACGGCCCTGGGCTTCATCTCCGAGCTGGCCCGCAAGGCGGGGGTTTCCTACGAGGAAATCATCACCAGCGGCCCCGTCGCCACCACCCTGGTCGAGAGGGCGCAGAGGGCCGATCTCGTCGTCATCGGGCGCCAGGGCGACCACGCCGAGTACGAGAACGACATGCTCGGCAACGTCGCCGAGGGGGTGCTCAAGCGGGTGAACACCGCGGTCATGCTGGCCCCGGCCGATTTCGAGAAGCCGTCCCGCGTCGTGGTTTTCGCCGACGACAAGCCCTCCGCCGAGGAGACCCTGCGGTTCGCCGCCGACCTCTCCGGCGGGCACCGGATTCTGGTCATCCACGAGGGCGGGACCCGCGCCGACGCCGAGAAGCTCCTGGCGAGCTACGACCGACCGGCCGAATACGAGGAGCTGACCCTGCCCCTCGAGGAGCGCATCGCCGATCTGGACCCCGGCGAGCTGGTCGTCATCGGGGCCACCGGGAGCGCGGATCACCTCATCCTGGAGCCTAGGACCCAGCGCGCCATCCGCGACGCGACCGGACCTATCATCGTAACCGCGTGAGCCACCTAATCTTCTGGATTTTAGGCGTCATCGCCTCCTGGCCCCTCCGCCCCGTCATCGGTCCCGCCGGGACGATGGTCGCCGAGGTGCCGAAGGGCTGGGAGGTGTCCTACCGGGATCGCTCACTCCTCGCCGAACGGGCCGACGGCGCCGCCGGATTCAGCCTGACCCTGCTGCCGAAACTGGAAGCCCCCCCCACCGACGGGGGGCTCGTGTCGTTGGGAGGGCTTGGGGGCGCGGAATTGTTGGGCCCCTTCATCTCCCGGGAGCTTGACGGGACCTACGCCCGCACCGTGGAGTACCGGCGGGGGAACCGGTTCGGGCTCTTCGCCGGCATCTACGCCGCGCGCCGACTCTGGCTCTGGAAGCTGGAGGGGCCGTGGCGGGAGCGGGACCGGCTGGCGGCCCTGGGGACGGTGGCCCTCCGGGACCTGGATTGCCGCCTGCCCCTGGCGGTCGCCCAGGAGAGCCGCGACTTCGGCGGGGAGCTCGTCATCCGCGTCGGACCGGGTTTCCGACTCGCCCTGCCGCAGGAGTGGCGGATAATCCCCGCCGGGGCCTACGATTATCTGGCCGAGCTCACCGACGAGAGGGCGCCGGTGGCCGAGATCGGGGTCATCGTTTCGGGAGCGGCCGCCGACAACGAGAACCGCGCCCTGTTCCTGGAAAGCCTGCTCCTGGACGCCGAGAGCCACCGCCCCGGATTCCGGCTGCTCGACTCGACACCCGGCGAGGCCGCCGGTCTGGCGGCCCAGAGACTGAACGGCATCTACCGGGTGGACGGCGTCCCCTTTCGCTGGCGCTGCGTCGTTTTATACGGCAACCGCGGGACCTACGCCATCCACGGTGAAACCGCCGAGGCGAACCACCGCTCCTTCGAGGCACTCTTCGACCGGGTGGTGGAGAGCCTGCGAGAGGGCTCGGTAAGCACGTGGTACGAGACCCTGTGGGAGTACCTCTCCACCCACCTTTTAACCGCATTCTTCCCCCTCTTGATCGCCGTGGCCGCCGGGCTGTACTTCGGCCTGCGCTGGCTGTGGCGCTTCCTGTTGAAGTACACGCGGTAGACAGACACGCGTGAAAAAGGAGAGCCGACCGGCTCCCCGCAGATCAAAAAGAAAACCGGGATCATTCGGGCGCCGACTGCGTCAGCATCAGGTGGACGATCCCGCCGTCCGTATTCAGGAAACCCCCGGAGAGGTGGCCGTCGTTGACGACGACGAACTCGCCCTCGCCCACGGTCTCGCCGGGGTAGGTGAAGGTCGCCAGACCGCCCAAATCCCCCAAAAACTCCTTCACCAGCTTCCCCGGTTCGGGATGGCCGGGCTCCTCATCCAGGACCGCCACCTGGGTCGCGTAGGCCACGCCCAGCTCCCCGGACAGATCGCCGAAGAGCGCCGCGTTATCGAACACGTCCAGCCCCAGCACGTACCCCCCGCCGAAGAGCAGCACGCCGCAGGCGCCGTCCTCGGCGAACCCGTTGAAAATATCCCCCAAATCCCCGGCGATGCCGCTCACCACCGAGTCCTCGAGCACAACCCGGTAGGCCGACGTTTCGGAGTACCGGCCCACGCTCTCCTGCACCTCGGAGACCTTGGACCAGACCGTCCCCTGGTCGGCCTGGAGGTTCACCGCGCCGCGAACCTCGTTGCCGACCACCATCTTGGCCGCGGTGAACGCCGTCGGTCCGCTGGTCCAGCGGCCGGACTCCACGCAGTAAACGGGCAGGGGACCGCGCCCCTGACCGATCACGAGCACGTCCCGGGCGAAGACCCGGTCCTGCTTCGCCCCGCGGATCATCTGGCCGGCCATGATGAAGAGCGGCCTCTTCGTCTCCCAGACGAGCTCCACCGCGTTCACCTCCGCCGACTCCAGCTCGTTGACTCCCAGGAGGCCCTCCTCCCCGGCCTCGGCCAGGGTGAGGTACTCCCGCGTCCCGGGTTTATCCAGGTACAGTGGGAAGACCCAAGCCCCTCCCACCCGCTCCGGGGAGCCGAGCCTGAGCCCGCCGGCCAGGGCCGCGAGGGTGTCGGTGTCGAGTGGTTCCAGGGTCGCCTCGGGCTCCGCGCAGAGGTTGGACACCTGTTCCAGTTGCGGCTCGCCGGCGTTCTGCGACGGGGACTCGTTTTCCTGGGCCGAGAGCGACCCCAGGAAGCCCAGGGCGACGAAGACGACGAGAACGATGAGAAAATGCCGTATCCGCATGACGACTCCTCGGGAGAAGGGACGATTAGTATTCTACGTCCCCGTTCCGCTCCAGGTTCCTGTAGGAAAAAGGGACCGGTGGTCCCTTTTTAACGATTCCCACCGGCGCGCCGCTATTCGGGGATGCGGCCCCGAATCCACCCCAGCTCGGCGTCGGGGAAGGAGTGAAATTCCGGGATGTAGGGGCGGATGTCCAGGATGGGGCTGCCGTCGGTCATGTCCCCACCGGCGACGACCAGCACGTTCCCCTCGCGGCGGAGCAGCCGGACGATGTCCAGCCCCAGCCCCGACGGCCGCCTCGGCGAGCAGCAGGCGAAGGCGCCCACCTCGTGGTCGTAGAGGTAGGGCTTGGTCACGAGGGTGCGCTCCCGCTCGGAGACGAGGTGGAAGTGGAACAGGACGATGAGGTGGGAATAGCCCTCCAGGCCGTCCAGACAGGCGTCGTAGGGCGGGAAAATCTCCAGGCGCGACTCGACGTCCTCGCGGAAGACGCCCTGAATCGGCCCCTGCGCTTCGGGGGTGTACGGGGTGTGGGCCACGCCGCAGGGCCGTACGACGACGGAAGGGCTATCCTCCATCGCCGGCCTCCAGAACCGCCCGGGCCCCGTCCACCAGACCGCGGGCCGTGTCCTCGTCGGGCGCCTCGGCGAAGATGCGCACGATGGGCTCGGTCCCCGAGGGCCGCAGGTGGAGCCAGCGGTCCCCCCAGTCCAGCCGGAGACCGTCCAGCTCCGAGAAAGCCGCGTCGGGATGGACGTCCCGGAGGCGGTCGTAAACCCGGCGCAGGACTCTCTCCTCGGGCATAGGGGCCTTCCGCTTCAGCATCACGTACACGGGGAGTTCCTCGACGAGACCCAGAATCCCCTTGCCCGACCGGGCCAGGAACTCGACGATGAGCGCCGTGGCGACCAGGGCGTCGCGTCCAAGGTGCAGGCGGGGGTAGATGACGCCGCCGTTCCCCTCGCCCCCCGCGAGGCAGTTTTTTTCGACGATGGTCTCGACCACGTTCACCTCGCCCACGGGGGTTCGGTGGACCTTCACCCCGAAGCGGGCGGCCACGTCGTCCAGGCCCCGGCTGGTCGAGACGTTGGTCGCCAGGTCACCCCGCTCGCCCCGGTCCAAAAGGGCCCAGCAGGCCAACTGCAGCGTCCGCTCCTCTCCGATGGGCTTCCAATCGGTCCCGACCAGAGCCAGGCGATCCACGTCGGCGTCGTAGGCCAGCCCCAGGTCGGCCCGCGATTCGACCACGGCCTGGGACAGCTCGGCGAGGTTCTCGGGCACCGGCTCGGGGTCGCGGGGGAAGCGCCCGTCGGTCTCGGCGCCGAGACAGCGGAACTTCACCCCCAGCTTCTCCAGGAGGCTCGGTATGACCGCGCCGCCGGCCCCGCGGCAGCAGTCGGCCACCACGTTCAGGCCGGCGTTTTTTATCTGCCTCGGGTCCACGAGCCCGACCACCTCGTCCACGTGGCGGGCGACGAGGTCTTTTCTCTCGGAGACGGATCCGATTCGGTCGTGGGACACCCAGCCGTACTCGCCGTTGGAGTGGATTTTCTTCAGCCGGGAGAGCTCCTCGGGCGGGATGAAGGTCCCCCTCGCGCCGACGAATTTCAGGCCGTTCCAGGCGGCGGGGTTGTGGCTGGCGGTGATGATCATCCCTCCGGCCGCCCGTAGCCACTCCACGGCGAGTTGCACGGTGGGGGTGGGGCAGATGCCCAGATCCACCACATCCCGCCCGCAGCCCGTCAAGGCGGCGATGACGGCCCGTCGGAGCGCCGGCCCCGAAGTCCGGCTGTCGCGGCCGAGGATCACCGGACCCGTCGGTAAAATCCCCGAGAAAGCTGCGGAGAGCTCGAGAGCCAGCTTGGGGTCCAGGCCGTCGCCCACTATTCCCCGCGCCCCGGAAACGGAAAACCGGAAGAACAATCGGCCTCCAGTGAGTCTCAAAGGGTATTAAAAAGAGTATAGGCACCGTCTTCCTGGTTGTCAACGAGCGCATTTTCGGCTAGAATGACGTTCGAGCACTGCGAAACTAAAAAAAACCGCCCCCGACGGGACGCAAAATGGAGGACCATTGGCCGAGAAAATCACCAAGGACATGATCATCGAGGACGTCGTCCGGAAGTACCCGAAGACCATCCCCGTCTTCATGGCCCACGGCCTGCACTGCATCGGCTGCCACATCGCCAACTACGAGACCATCGAGCAGGGCGCCCTGGGCCACGGCTTGGACGACGTCGCGAACCTGTTGAAGGACCTGAACGAAACCGCCGCGGACACGGGCGGCAACTGAGCATGGCGGATAAAATCACCCGGGACACGACGATGGCCGAGCTCATCGGCCGCTCCCCGCGGCTGGCCGAGGCGGTAAAGCGGATAACCGGCTCAGACTGCGCCGGTTGTCCCGCAGCCGGGGACGAAACCCTGGAGCTCTACGCCATCCTCCACGGGCTCGATCCGGACGACCTTTTACGTGAGCTTAACGCCGTCGAGCCGTAGGATTTTACGACGACGAGCCCCTGCCGCACCGCGGCGGGGGCTTTGGCGTGGGTGGCTAGACGTACATAAAAAACCGGAACGACAACGGTTCACCCGGAACAGCCCGGTCGTCCGAAATATAAAAAATACACGCCGGCTCTTGACATTTCCTTATTTCAGGCTATTCTTACAGTGGAGGATCTGCCAAATCCCCCCGAAATCGGAGGCTGCGCGATGAGAAGAGGATTGCTCGTATTCGGCATCCTCACCCTGGCGCTGGCGGCCCTGGCGGAGGTCCACGAGGTCAGCATCGGCGACAACTTGTTCAGTCCCGCGATAGTCACCGTCTCACCCGGAGACCGCGTCCGTTGGACCAACGACGGCGCGCACACGCACCGTACCAAATCCGTGGACGGGCTGTGGGACTCGGGATTTTTGGATCCCGGCGAAACGTACACCCGCACCTTCAACACCTCGGGCTCCTTCGATTACAACGACCCACAGTACCCCTACGCCACCGGGACCGTCATCGTGGAGCCCAGCGGTGTGGCGATGACCAGTTGGGGTGTAATCCTCAGCCTTTACCGCTAGGATCGCCGAAGGGAAAAAGCCCGCAAAACGACGAAGAAAAACGCCAGGGGGGGCGTTTTTTATTTCAGCTTCGTGGCGGCCCGGGCGGGGGACGCCCGCGAGCCGGCGAGAAAAACGCCCGAGGGGGCGTTTTTTTAATCGTTATTGAGCTGTATTCCGCCACCGTCAACAGAAACACTAATATGCGCGGGAGTCTTTTTCTCAGCTCGACGTATCGCGGTATTCCGGGGCGCAGACCCGCCTCCAGCCGACCCTACTGGCTGGTGAAACTGAAGAGGACGATCAGACCCACGGTTACGGCGGTCACGATAATCGGCTCCAGAATCGGCGTCTCCTCCTCCTCGGGCGACGTGGGGCCGATGTCGGCGTAGCGGGTGTCTATCAACTCCTCGGCGGCCGTGGTGGACACGACGTCCTCGGCGGAGCCGGTGATGTCGCCGGCCCAGGCGTACCCCTCGCCCGAGGAGCTGGGGATACGGAAATGAACCACCGCCACGGCCTGACGTTTCACGCCCGATCCAGCCCGGGTGTAGATGACCCGGCACTCGACCAGACGGTACTCCAGGGTGCCCGGTTTGGCCACGGTATGGGTAGAGTCTTCGGTCCGGGACGGGGAGGACGGAGAGGACGAGGGGGTGGATTCCACGGGATCCTGGGCCCCGGCGGTGTTACCGTCAGCACCCGCTCCGGACACCACCATCTCCTTCTCTTCATGCGCTTCCCGCAGCGCCTCTTCCGTCTCGCTCTCCTCCTCGGGCGCGGCCACGGCCCCGACGAAGTAGCCCCGTCGGGTTAAGATGCTGATGAGCTCCTCTTCCAACCTATCGTGCAGGGCGGTCTTGTCCCCCTTGGAAACGTCGCTGATCCCCTGGATGAGGCCGGGCATCATCTCCGGCCTGCGGGCCAGGATTTCCACGACGTCGGTCAGGGCCATGATCTTCAACTGGCCGTCGGTGGGCGTGTCACCGTGGACGTTGAGGGGGAGGTCCGTGCAGGCGAGGGCCAGGAGAAAAACGAACGGGACGGCGTAAATGAGGGAGCGATTCATGAACTGATCTCCCTTTTTCTGGTCAGTCCGCTGGATTTTACGGTTAAGAACGAGGGGCTGTCAAGCCCGCGGTTTATCGGACCTGCCGCGGATACGTTTTCTCATCGCCGCCGGGACGGATCAGCCCTCGAGGACGGCCACGGCCTCGATTTCGATGACGGCCCCCCTGGGGAGGGCTCCGACCTGGACCGCCGAGCGCGCGGGCGGGTCCCCTTTAAAAAACCCGGCGTAAACCTCGTTCATCCTGGAGAAAAGCCCCAGGTCGGTCATGAAAACGGTGAGCTTGACCGCCCGATCCAGGGAGCTTCCGGCGGCTCGCAGAACCGCGTCCAGGTTCGCCAAGACGCGCCGGGTGGCCGTCTCGATGTCGTTCTGCTCGAGCTCGCCCGTGGAGAGATTGAGCGGAATCTGGCCCGCCGTGAAGACGAAGCCTCCAGACACGACCGCCTGGCTGTAAGGGCCTACCGCTTGCGGAGCCTCGTCGGTGGATACGGTGTGGCGCTGCATCGAAACCTCCTGGTCTTTATACGTCGGGGGGCGGCTCGGGTTTCCCCTTCCCACCGGGAACCTCCGTGGGCTCCGCCCGCTTCTCGGCGCTCTCGTGGTAGTCCCGCGCGGCCCTCCGGCGCACACCGAGGATCAAGAGGGCGTCGAAGAGGGGGTTGAACCGGGTGGGCAGGCTGCCGAGGACGATCTTCGCCCGGCGCGCCAGCTCCCGGGGGAGGGATCCCGCGTCGGAGGCCTCCAGCTCGGCCAGGGTCCGCTCCAGATTCTCCAGATACCCCTTGGCCTGGAAGGCGCGGGCGGCCTCCGTCGCCACCTGGCGGACCAGGCCGGCGGCGGCCGCCTCGAGCTCCTCCCGCTTGGCCCGGTTGTCCAGAGCGGCCCGCATCAGCTCCACCGCCTGGTCTGAGATGACGTCCAGGGTCCGCTCCACCAGGTCATCGTCGGGAACGAACCCCTCGAACCGCTCGGCGGCGAGGGTCGTCAGCCGGGTCGTCTCGCAGACCTTGACCGGAACATCCTCGGGCTTGACCCCGAGGCTCTCCGCCAGACCCCCGAGGTCAATCGCCTCCGCCTCCCAATCCTGGGCCAGCACCTCGCGGAACACATCGCCCTGGAGAAGGTCCGGATCGAGCACCTGCCCCACGAAGCCCATTACGTTGCGCTGAAACACGTAATCGCCGTAGTTGAGCCAGAACAGGTGGTGCAGTATCGGGATGCCCCGGGGCTTGGCCTCGGGATTGGTGAAAAGGTTGAGCATGACGAGGTTCATCCAGGCCAGGCGGTCCTCGTTCCGGCCGACCAGGTTCACCTGCGCGCTCAGGGCGATGACGGTGAGTCCCATCCGCGCCTGGTCGTCCACGATTTCGTCCAGGCAGGTCCCGATGTATTCGGCCATCGCCTCCTCTTTGCCCCCCTCGGGCGGCTTCTTCGAGGCGATGTAGTCGGCGATGACCCGCGGGTCGAGGCGGACGTTGGACCACTCGGGGACCTTGACGAGTGCGGCCACGGCTGCGCCGAAGCCGTCCCGGTCGTCGAGCAGCCTCTTCTCGCCGTCGGGGTCCCGTTTCTGCAGGGCCTTCAGCGCCTTCTGCGCGTTGGAGCGCAGCCTGGCGAAATCGTGGCGGCGGAAGGCCACCCCTTCCCGCTGCGTGCGGAAAGCCGGCCGTTTGACTTTATCCCGCTTACTCAAGGGCGATCCACCTCGGATAAAAAAAGAAGCGGCTGGACGCGCCGTTCCCCATCCCCGCCGCGACGTTCAGAGCTGCAACCAGTTGCCCGCTTCGTCGAGGTAGTACATCCCCGGGGCGAGTTTCTCCCGGTAGTAGCGGGCGAAGACTTTCTCCACCTCGGCCCGGGGGTCGGGGAAACGGGCCAGCTCCGGCGTGGTGACCGCCAGCCGGTCGTATACGAGGCCCCGGTTGTTGTTCTCGCGTCCGACGATCTCCTCGGCGTAGACGCCCCCCTCGCCGGCGGGGGTCACCGCCAGGTAGCCCCCGGCGGTCTCCCCGATGAGCCCGGTCGCCTTCAGGCGGGTGACCTCATCGGCGGTGTAGAGCGTGTCCAGGAGCGCGGTCAGGGCGGCGGCCTTCTCCGGGTCCAGCTCACCCTCGAATATCAGGGGCTCGTAGCCGTAGATGAGCTCCCCGGTCGCACGGACGTTGGAAACCATCCACACGTCTTCCCCCAGCTCGGCGTAGCTGCCCAGAACCTGGTTTTCCAACATCGTCTTGGCGTCCACCAGCTCGACGTTGAACTGGGCCTGAACGCAGCCCAGGGAGCCGAGCAGGAGGAGCGCGGGAAGCGGAATCAGGGCTTTTGCGGCGGCACCCATTTCCACCGTGGATGGTATTCCCGTTAAACCGTTGTGTCAAGGGAGCCCGCGGGCTAGAACGTCACGACGAAGCTCAGGAGGTGGTAAATCTGGTCGGCGGTCTGGTTCTTCAGAAACGTGTAGTTGAGGATGTAGTTGCTCTGGGCCAGGTTCGTCTGGATGCCGCCCGCGGCGCCCAGGCTGCCGTCACCCACCCCCAACCCGAGGCTCCACAGGTGCTCCTCCTCACCCGTGTAGGCGTAACCGGCCCGGAAGGTCAGGTGGGGCAGCAGACGCTGATCCAGCCCGACCCTTACCTCGCGGAAGGCCTCGGCCCGGCTGTTGACCAGGTTGCGTACGTCCAGGGAGAAGACGACGTCGGGAAAGGGGAACCACGCGGCGCCGACGTTGATGGTCTCGTCGCCCAGGCCCTCCAGGTTGGCCCGACAGCCGGGGAGATTATCGGGGAGGTCCACATAGGTGGCGGCCACGTAGGCGCGGGGGATGAACTCCCAGGTGGCGCCCACGGTAAAGCCGTAGCCGCTCCTGCGCTCCCAGTCAACGACTTCATCGAGAGCCCCACCCTCACGCACCACCGGGTACTCGCGGGAGTAGTAGCTCCCGCTCACGGCCAGCGTGACCCCCTCGGGGAAGCGGTATCCCGCCCCGAGGGTGTTGGTGCGATCGGCCCAGAGCCCCTTGACGTGGAAGAAATGGGGGTCATCGAAGGTCGCCGGATCGGCGAGGCTCTCCTCCCAGAGGTTGCAGAAGGCGTAGAATCCACCGACGGAGTAGCTGAGCGCTTTGGCGCCCACCAGGGTGGAGAGGGCGAGGGTGGCGAAATCGGAGCCCGGAGAGCCGCCGAGCTCCACGTCCTGCATTCGGGCCTCCTCCCCGAATCCGCGGCAGAGCCAGTACATGGTGAGGCCCAGGTTCAGCACCCCGCCGAACCCCTCCCCGTGGACGAAGCCGGCCGGGTTGTAGAGCGCCGCCTCGAACTCGCAGGGTACGGCCAGAAAGGCGCCGCCCATCGCCAGGGGACGGCAGTTTAAATTTGAAAGGGTGCGGTAGTAGGCCTCCGTCGCACCGGAGGAGACGGCGAGGAGCGCCAGAAGCACCAGGAGGGTCGCGAATAATCTCACGGTGGTGATTATACGGCCTGGGGCGGCCTAAGACAATAGACGCCAATTCGGCCCTTGATACAAAGGGCGGAGCCGGGTATCCTTGGGGCGTGAACCTTACACGTTGGCGCAGTGTTTTGGGAAAAGAGCCGCCCGCCGTGGCCCTCATCGCCGGTCCGGAGGCGGGGCTGCGGAGGAGGGCCCTGGCAGCGCTGCGCGACACCCTGGGGGCGGGAGCCGACCTGGAGCGGTACGGCACCGACGTGGCGCCCGGCGAGCTCGCCGACGCCGTTCAGACGCTGCCCCTTTTCGGCGCCGCACGCCTCGCCGTCATCGAGGGGGACACCCTCCCGGCGGAGCTGGTGGAGACGGTACTCAAACTTCTCCCTAATGTCAGACCGCCCAACCACCTGGCGGTGGTGCTGGAACGGCTGGACCGGCGCACCCGCCTGTCGAAGGAATTGCAGGACTCCACCGTCGAGTGCGAGCCGTTGAAAGAGGCCGACCTGCGCAAGGCCGCCCTCCACTTCCTCGACGAGCGCGGTGTCAAGGCCGCCCCCCCGGCGCTGGAGCTTATCCTGGCCGTCGCCGGGAACCTGGACACCCTGGAGAACGCCTGCGAGAGCCTGTCCCTCCTCGTGGAGAAGGGGGGCACGCTCACCGCGGAGCAGGTGGCCCAGGCGGTCGGCACGGCGCCGGGTTTCGATCCCTTCCGTCTGTGCGACCTGGTCACCGCGGGTCGGGAGGCCGAGGCCTGCCTCATGGCCGCCCGATCCCTGGCCGACCCGGCCGAGATGCCCCGCCTCGTCGGCCTCCTGGCGCGTCACTACCGGATTTTACAGCTCATCCGTTTCCACTCGCGGCGCGACCTCGAAAAAGGCGAGCTGGCGCGTCTGGCGGGGGTGACTCCCTACTTCCTCGACGGTTACCGGCGGGCGGCCGGACGGCACACGCCCCGCGAGCTGTGGGAGGCGCAGTCGGCGCTGCTGGGCTTCGATGCGGCGGTGAAACGCGGACTGCCGGCCATCGAGACCGCCTTCCTCGAGCTCGTCCACGCCCTGGCCGCGAAGGGGCGGGGCGGCTGGCCCGCATTCCTGGAGGAGCTCACCGGGGCGTGAGGCTCAGTCCTCAAAATCCCGGATGTACCAGCCCGCGTTCGTGCGCACCACGGTGAAGCGCCAGACCCGCGACGACTCACCCCGGTGTACCCGCGCCGTAACCTCCCGGCTCTCCAGCACCTCCCCCTCGCCCGGGCGCTCCGCGCCCACGGTGACCTCGCCCCAATTGGTGATTCCCGCGCCATCGAGGTTTTTAAGCTTCTCACCCAGCCCGGCGCCCTCCTCACCCACCCCGGGCGGGTAGAGCATCTCCCCGAGCTTCTCGTCCTGACCGAGCTTGGCGGCCAGGAGAAAGGCTTCCACCGCCGCGGTCGGATCGCCGGCGGGGAACCCCAGGGGCTCGGTGACGTCGGGGGTCTCGGCAGCGGTGGACCGCGGGTCCTGAACGTACTCCTCCCGGGGCGGCTTGCCGCCGCAGGAGGCCAGGAAAACGAGGGTAATCAAAACTAGAGGAACCCTTCTCATAAACCCTCCCGGTGGTTCGAACGGGGCTACGGTAACACAGGGGGAACCCGCCGGCCAAGCGGCAAAACCTGGATAACTGCGGGCTCTTGCCGCTATAATTGGTGGCGGAAAGGCGGCTGAACCGTGCCCAAAGGGCTCTTCGCAATCATATTCTGCCTGCTCCCGGCGGTCGGTGCCGCCGCCTTCACCGGCGAGGCGGAGGCGGAGGAGCTCATGCTGGAGCTCGTCAACGCCGCCCGCGCCGAGGATGGCGTGGCCCCCCTCGCCATGGACCCCGCCTTCACCCAGGTCGCCCGACAGCACTCCTGGGAGATGGTTACCCTGGGCTACTTCAGCCACGAGTCGCCGGTTTCGGGGAGCGAGACGGTTCCCCAACGCGTGGCCAACGCGGGGCTGACGGAGGTCTGGGTCGGGGAGAACATCGGGGCCGATTACCGCAGCGGGCCCTACGACTGGGCGACCCTCACCCGGTCCACCTTCGAGGGCCTGATGGATTCGCCGCCCCACCGGGCGAACATCCTCGACCCAGATTTCAACCGGGTGGGCATCGGAATCGTGCACAGCTCCCGGGGGGACCTGGAGGGAATCCACGTCACGGAGGTGTTCACCTCGAAGCGCATCGAGCTGAACCCGATATCCATCGTCTCCGACGGCGCCTTCTACAACGTGAAGCTGACCGGCTGGCTCCTGGCCGACGGCTGGCCCGGCTGTTTCGTCCGCGGTTCCGCCCAGGAATTCGCCCCGATAACCCCCGACCCCGACGGCTTCTTCGCCACGGTGATCAAGCTCAGGCAGGAGACGGGAACCTACACGCTCAAGCTGGGAATCGGCCCCGAGGAGTTCGGCTCGAAGGACATCTTCAACCAGTTCAACGTGGACACGAACCAGCCGGTGGAGCGTGCGCTACTCATCAACGGCGCCCATTAGCCGGGCGCCGTCCATCGAGCGGCTCCCGAGGCGGGGGCGGAAAAAGGCGGGTCGGAACCCAACAAGACAAGGGGCTTAAGCCCCTTGCCTAATTTCGTCGTCGCGGACACATGGACACAAGGCTCTATTCGAGATAGATGCTCACGTCGGTGACCTCGCCGGTCTCGTCGTCCACCTGGTGCACCTCGACGATGTTCCCCGTCACCTCGCTCTCGACGACCCGGATGATTTCGTCGAAATCGAAGTCCACCGATTCGCCGTTCACGTCTATCCGCTTGGGCACGAACAACTTCGCAATTTTCGCCAGACCGATGGGCAGGCGGACGTCCACGTTGGTTTTGTCCCCCTGGCGGACCTTGATCATGAGGAACCTGTTCCGCCCGGCCACGGCGGGGACGTCCCCGACGAGGAGCCGGTCCGCCTCCTCGGCGGAGAGCTCGCCACCTACCACCCGATCCAGCACCTCGCGCCTCTCCTCGGACTTCATCTCTGCCTCCCGTAGTGCCGTTATTCGAGATAAATTTCCACGTCGGTAATCTCGCCGGAGTCGTCGTCCTCCTGGTGCACCTCGACGATGTTGCCCTCGACCTCGGACTCCACGAGGTTGATGATCTGGTCCATGTCAACGTTGAGCGGCTTGCCGTTGACCTCGATGTCCTTGGGGATGAACATCTTGGCCAGCCGGGCCAGGGCGAGCGGTACGCGCACGTTTACGTTGGTCTTGTCGCCCTGATGAACCTTGATGATCAGGAACTTGTTGTCGGCCCGGACGATCCTCGGTGTGTCGTCGTCGGGTCCGGCGGCGGTGAACAGCCGTTCGGCCTCGTCGGTGGTGACGGTCCCGTCGGCCACCATCTCCAGTATTTTCTTTCTCTCCTCGGCGGTCATCGTTCCTCCTCTTCGTTCATCTCCTCGAACCGTTTGGAAACCTCGTCGGCCGTCATCTCGCCGGCCGCCAGCATCTCCAGCAACCTGAGCCTCTCGGCGGCCGCCCGTTTGGGGTCCGGTCGGGGGAATCGGTGCCCCACGCCCAGGATGTCGGCCAGCTCGGCCAGCCGCTTTTTCACCGTGGGGTAGCTGATGCCCAGGATGCCCTCCATGTCCTTGATGCTCCCGCCGACGGCGACGAAGTGCTTCAGGAAGGCGCGCTGTTCAGAGCTCAGGCGGCAGAAATCGCAGAGGGTGAAGTCACCGCGCAGAGTGGCGCGGCAGCTCTTGCAGAGGAGCTCGGTGACGTTGAACTCCTTGCCGCAGACGGGGCAGTGGCCGGGTATGGGATAGGGCATTTTCGGCTCCTCGGACGATTTTGGCTCAGTACGGATCCCGTGCGTCTGGTAAAATGTCCAGGTTGGCGACTTCTTCTTTGCGCGTTCACCCGGTCCGAGAGAAAGTGTAGCGAGAAACATTTATAATGTCAAGTGCAAAATTAATTTAATTAATAAACGCATGAATTATTTTAAACCATGAGCCGCATCCTGATCGCCAGCCGAAACCCCGACAAGCTCCGCGAGCTCCGGGACATCCTCGGAACCGAGGGGTACCACCCGGTCTCCCTCCTGGAGCTCGACCCCGCGGGCACCCTCGAGATTGCCGAGACCGGCCGGAGCTTCACCGAAAACGCCGTCCTCAAGGCCACCGCCGTAGCCGAGAGGTTCGGCGACCTGGGGCTGGGCGAGGACTCGGGGCTGTCCGTGGACACCCTGGGCGGCGCGCCGGGTATCTTCTCCGCCCGGTACCACGCCCTCGACGCCGAAATGCTTCGCGGCATTTATCCAGAATACCCCGGAGGCCGTCCGCTGACGGCGACGGACGTCCCCGCGGATTCGCTCAACAACGTGCGGCTCCTCGCCGAGCTCGAGGGATTCTCCGACCGCATCGCCCGCTACACCTGCGCCGTCGCCCTGGTCACTCCGGCGGGGGAGGTTCTCCTGGCCGCCGTGGGGAAGGTGGAGGGGCGGATCGGGGACCGGCCGGTAGGCGACGGGGGATTCGGTTACGACCCCCTCTTCATCCCCGAGGGGTCGGAGCTTACCTTCGCCCAACATTCCCCGGAGGCCAAGCACGCCGTCAGCCACCGCGGCCGAGCGCTGAAGCGGCTCGTGGACTTCCTGAAAGAGGAACGGCCGTGAGGAGAATCGTCGCTCCACTCGTGGCGCTGGTCCTTACCGCGGGCTGCCGCTACACCTTCAGCCCCAACCTGCCGCCGGGAATCGAGTCGGTGGCGGTGCCCACCGTCGCCAACGCCACATTCGAGTACGGCATCGAGCAGGAGCTCACCGCCGCCATCATCGAGGAACTCCTGGTCAACTCGCCCCTGACCGTGGCCCCCGAGGCGCGCGCCGACTCCCTCCTCCTGGTCACCATCACCAGCTACGTCACCCGCGCCGTGGCCTACGACGTGGAGGAGGCGGTGAAAAAACGCGAGCTCACCGTGGAGCTCGAGGTGGTCTTCCGGGACCTGGACGCCAAACGCGACCTCTGGCGGGACACCTCCCTCTCCGAGCGCGTGACGTACTACGACGTCGAGACCGGCGCGGGGAGCGGGACCGAGGCGGAGGCCTACACCGAGTCGGTCAACCTCCTGGCCCAGCGTGTCGTGGACCGCATCGTCGAGGGCTGGTGACCGGTAAAACGCGCCCCGTCCGTATGATCGAAGCGCCGTCCGGCGGGGGGCGGTCAGTCAGAAGGGGTTGCACACCCTTGCATCACCCTCGATTTCTGCTATACTTCAGGGGAAGAATACCCGCCCCGAACGGGAAGTGGCCGTGAGAGTCAGACCCCCGTTATTGCTCATCGTTTTCCTGTCGGCGACGATCGCCCTCGCCCAGGCGCCCCGCGTATCCTCCGTCGAGTTCTCCACCGACGCCGGCGGCGACGAGATAGTCACCATCACCGGCGACGCCTCCCTGGTTTACGACGTCTTCTCCCTGGAGGACCCGCCCCGGGTCATCGTGGACATCAAGAACTCGGTCCACCAGTGCGACCCCCTGGTCAAGGTCGAGACCGGCCATAACATACAGCGCATCCGCTCCAGCCAGTACTCGGAGATACCCTCCAAGATAGTCCGCGTGGTCATTGATCTGACCCGGTTCGAACCCTACTACCTGACGAAGGAGGGCAACACCATCGAGGTCCGCTTCCCCGCCCCGCCCGGGGGACGGCCCGAGGAGCGGATTACGGCGGAGATAGCCGCGGTCGGCGACATCGAGGTGCGCGAGCTCATCGGCAAGACCCGGATAGAGATTACCGCCGACGCGCCGCTGAAGTTCGATTTCTCTAAGACCGTATCGCCGCGGACCTTCGTGCTGGACCTGATCGGCGCCCGGGTGGACCTCGACCAGCCGACCCTCTACCTGGACCGGGGCGGATTGGTCAAGGTCAGCGCCACACAGTACTCCACCACCCCCCAGCGCATCGTCCGCGTCGTCACCCAGACCACCGGCGACTACCCCTACCTCATCACCCGCCGGGGCAACGCCCTCTACCTGGACGTCATCACCGAGGAGACCGATCCCTTCGCCGGCCTGAGCTACGGCTACACCTCCAGCGTGGACCTGGAGCGCGTGGAGACCTACGTCACCGCCGAGGTCGCCGAGTCGGGCGTCGGCTCCACCTCCTACCACACCACCGAGACCTACACCGCCGAGACGGGCTACGGCGGCTCGAGCGGGGGAGGCACCATCCCCTCGGGCAAGCGCATATCCATGGACCTGAAGGACGCCGACATCGGCAACGTCCTGCGGATGCTGGCCTTCGAGACGGGGATGAACATCGTGGCCGGGCCCAACGTCACCGGCAAGGTCACCGTCGCCCTGCGCGACGTGCCCTGGGACGAGGCGCTGCGCGTGATTCTGGCCGCCCACGGCCTCTCCTACCGCGTCGAGGGCTCCATCATCCGGGTCAACACCCCCGAGGAGCTGGTGAAGATGGCCGAGGCCGAGGCCGCCTCGCCCGTGGGCACCGAGATAATCACCCTGCGCTACGCCACGGCGGCCAGCCTCAAGGCCAGCTTCGAGTCCATGATTTCGGACCGGGGCCAGATTCAGGTCGAGCCGCGGACCAACTCCCTCATCGTCACCGACACCCTGGAGCGCCGCGACCGCATCCGCCGACTGGTCGAGCAGCTCGACGCCCGCACCGCCCAGGTGATGATCGAGGCGAAAATTTTCGACGTGCGCATCACCACCCTCACCGAGCTGGGCATAGACTGGGAGTTCGGTCTCCGGGGCAACTCGGTGGTCATAGACACCCCGTCCAACGCCGGCACCCTCACCGCCACCGGCCGCACGGCCCTCGACGCCGCCACACTCCAGGCGACCCTCCAGGCCAACGCCGCCGACACCGACACCAACATCCTCTCTGCCCCCCGCATCACCACCCTGGACAACCAGGAGGCCCGCATCCTCGTCGGCAGCCGCATCCCCGTCAACCTACTCGACGAGAACGGCAACACCTACGTCGAGCTCTACGACGTGGGCATCAAGCTCTCGGTCACCCCCCACGTGAACTCGGTCAACGAGATAACCCTGGACATCCGGCCGGAGATTTCGGAGATGTCCCGCACCCCGGCGCCGGGGCTCGAGTTCCAGGTGGACACCACCGAGGCCAGCACCACACTGTTGCTGCAGAACGGCGAGACCGGCGTCATCGGCGGCCTCCTGCGGCGCAAGACCGAATCGATTGAGCAGGGGGTGCCGCTGTTATCCAGCATCCCGGTACTGGGCCTGTTGTTCAAGAGCACGTCGGATTCCGACGAGGTGCGCGAGCTGTTGATATTCGTCACCCCGCACCTGGTCCGCCCGGAGTAAACTCTGTGGTAGAAGCAAATAATAAATTATACGATTACCTTAGAGATTTATCAAAACCACATGAAGAACTATATGAATCTATTATTAAGCCACTTATAACGGCATTTCCAATAGTTGGTTCATCAATAGATAATATTATTAGCTATCGAATTACTAAAAGGAGATTTGATGTATTAAAAAGATTACTATTCGAAATAGCAGCGGGTTTGAATGAATTATCGAATAAGCATATATTAGATGATAATTTTCTTCGAACCGATGAATACACCTGTTTTTTCGAAGACGTTTTAATAAGTGCCACAACCGCCAAGAATACAAGCAAAATTAATAATTATAAAAATGCTATTTTAAATATATCAAAAAAAGAACGTATAGAATTAGATTTAGCTGACTATTATTTACATTGCCTTAATAGCCTAACAAGTTTACATCTAACTCTCTTAGAAATATCAGTGCAGAAAGACATTTATGATAGGTTTTTACAACACAATCCACCTAATAGTCCACAATATTTACTAATTAAAGAAGCATTACCAGACTTACCATCCGACATTGCTCAATCAATAATCACCTCTACACACATTTTCTTCTTATATGGTGGTTATACAAAACAACAAAACATTCAAGATGATAAGTATAAATATGATACAAACAAATACCACACAAATATAATTGACACATCTGGTTTGAAATTCTTAGATTTCATAAACAGATACTAAAATATAGCTGTACAGAAACATACATTAAATTACCTAGCACTCTATCAGGACAAAATGATTTTTTCAACTCTAAAGGAAAGGTGAGGTGATGGGAATGAGATACAAATACGGCGCAGTAGGTCAAGAATCATACAGGCAAATACCGGAAAATCTGTTAAATAGAAGGTCATTTCCTATTTGGGCGTTGGGAAATAACGCAGCTGCTTGGTGTCCGGCGTGTAAAATTATATTCCCAGTTAACACTTTTAACACAAGTCCTTTCACTTGCCCTAACTGTGGGGAATTCAATGTGGTTACAATCCCTTCAGGTACAGGTACCCCCATCCAAGAAGTCAATGAAGTTTGAATTAAAGCGATATTAAAAAGGCGGCACGGGCCGCCTTTCTTGTTTCGGACTTCACGGTTACAACTCGGTACAGAGACGGGAAACGGGGCGGCGGTTTACATCTCAGCTCGGCGGGCCTCCAGGTTCCCCTTGGCCTCGGGGGACTTTTCGATGAAACCCCGGAGTTGCTCGCAGGCGTAGTCGGGGCACTCGGCGCAGGTGGAAACACCCCTCCCCCGGGCGCAGGCCCGGATGCCGCACTCGAGGCAGTACCCGATGAGCGGGTCGGGCGGGTCGCCGTAACAGCCGACGCAGCGGGTGTCCTCGGCGGTGGCGTCGGCCATGCCCCACTCCTCGCGGGCCTTGCGGGCCAGCTCTTCCAATTTGGCCAAGTCGTTGTCCACGTGGGCCAGCCGCGCCTCGCAGGCGTCGCAGTCCAGCCCGCAGTAAGCCCCATATTCGTGCATCGTTACCCCTTGGAATAGAGCAAAACAGCTCGACGCATCGTATCCGCGGTCAGCGCCCGCCGGCCTCGATACGGAGAAAACCTCACCGAACGGGGGTTAACTGCACTTCGAGTAGCCGCAGGCCGGGCAAATCAGGCACCCTTCGGCGAAGTAGAGCTGGCCGTGGCAGTCGGGACAGGCGGACTTCACCGGGAGCATCACCTTCTGCTTGCCGCCGTTGTTCCCGTCGCCTTGTTCTTCCGGCACCTTGCCCTCTATCGCCTCGAAGGTCATCTGCTTGGCGGCGCGTCCGCCGAAGCCGTGCTTCTCGGGGTCGAGGTAGTACTGGATGGCCCGGGCGATGGCGTCGGGGCAGGAGAGAATCTGCTCGCCGCCGTGCCAGATGGGGGTGGGGCAGCGGATGCCGCGGAGCTGGTCCACGATTTTGTTCACGTCCACGCCGGCGCGGATGGAGGTGGAGATGAGGCGGCTCACCGCCTCGCTCTGGCTGGCCTCGCACCCGCCGGCCTTGCCCATCTGGGCGAAAACCTCGCACAGGCCCTCGGCGTCCTCGTTGATGGTCACGTAGAGGGTTCCGCAACCGGTGGTCATCTTGATGGTCTGGCCATGGGTGACCATGGGGCGCGGGCGCGGCTCACGCAGCTTCTCCTCGACCTTCTTCTCCTCCCGGCCGATGTTGAGGACCTGCGCGTCGCGCGAGCCGTCGCGGTAAACGGTGATCCCCTTGCACCCCAGGTCGTAGGCCACCCGGTACGCCTCTTTTATCTGGGCCTCGGTGGCGCTCGTGGGGAAATTGATGGTTTTCGACACGGCCGCATCCACGTGATTCTGGAAGGCGGCCTGGATGCGGATGTGGTCTGCGGGCTCTATCTCGTGGGCGGTGACGAAGATGCGCCGGACGTCCTCGGGCACGTCCTTGAGGCCGGCCACGGAGCCGTGCTCCGCCACCTTCTTGAACAGGTCATCCGAGGCGAAACCCCGCTTCTCGGCCACCTCCCGGAAGAGGGGATTGATCTCCGGGAGCTTGTCGTCGTCGAGCACCCGGCGGTAGAAGGCCAGGGCGAAGTAGGGCTCGATTCCCGACGAGCAGCCTGCGATGATGGAAATGGAGCCGGTGGGGGCGATGGTGGTCAGCGCGGCGTTGCGCAGCTTGGGGCCCTTCTCGCGGGCGAAGGACGAGTGGGGGTAGTTCGGGAAAAGCCCGCGCGTCTCGGCCAGCTTCTCGCTCGCCTTGCAAGCCTCGGCCTGGATGAACGACATTACGTCCCCGGCGATTTTCACCGCCTCCGCCGAGTCGTAGGGGACCCACAGCCGGACCAGCATGTCGGTGAAGCCCATCACTCCCAGGCCGATCTTGCGGTTGGCCCGCGTCTGTTGTGAAATCTCCTCCAGGGGATAGCTGTTCAGGTCTATGACGTTGTCCAGAAAATGCACGGAGTCGTGGACGGTGCGGGCCAGCTTGTCCCAGTCAATCTCGTGGGAATCGCCTGAGCGCTTCATCATCCGCCCCAGGTTGAGACTGCCCAGGTTGCACGACTCGTAGGGCAGAAGCGGCTGCTCACCGCAGGGGTTGGTGGACTCTATCTCGCCCAGCTCGAGGAGCGGGTTGGTGGCGTTGATGCGGTCTATGAAGACGATGCCCGGCTCGCCGGTGGCCCAGGCGTTGTGCACGATTTTGTCGAAAACCTCCCGGGCCCGCAGGTGGCGGACCACCTCGCCGTCCTTGGGGGTGACGAGGGGGTAAGTCCCGTCCTTCTCCAGGGCGTCCATGAAGGCGTCGGTGACGGACACCGAGATGTTGAAGTTGGTGAGCTGGGCCAGGTCCTGCTTGGCGTCTATGAACTCGAGGATGTCGGGATGGTCCACGCGCAGGATGCCCATGTTGGCTCCGCGGCGCGTGCCGCCCTGCTTGACCGCCTCCGTGGCCGCGTTGAACACCTTCATGAAGCTCACCGGCCCCGAGGCCACCCCCATGGTGCTGGCCACCAGCGAGTTCTTCGGGCGCAGGCGGGAGAAGCTGAACCCCGTCCCCCCGCCGGATTTATGGATCAGTGCGGTGTGCTTGATCGAGTCGAATATCTCCTCCATCGAGTCGCCCACGGGCAGGACGAAACAGGCGGAGAGCTGCCCCAGCTCACGCCCCGCGTTCATCAGCGTCGGCGAGTTGGGCAGGAACTCGAGGTTGGCCATCATCTCGTAGAAGCGGGCCGTCGTGGCCCCCGTGTCCACGGAGTGGGTCAGGTCGGCGTAGTTTTCGTCGGCCGAGGCGATGGCCCCCGCGACGCGGTGGAAGAGCTCCTCGGGGGTTTCGACGGGTCGGCCCT
>DATKYS010000131.1 GCA_035528375.1 bacterium | reverse complement strand
ACCATCGAATGTGAAATGTAGGGCGGCCCCTCTGCGGGCCGCCGCGGGCCGACCTAAACGGCGCGCCGTCGGTCGGCCCCTACGAGGGCGACACACTGCTTAAGCCATAAAAGTAGGGGCGGGTGTCCACACCCGCCCGTTTATTTATAAGGTAGCCCTCACCCCGGCCCGTCGGCGCGCCGCTCCCACGGGGAGAGGGAAAACGTGGCCGCCGCGTCATCCACGTTCGCAGCCCCGACCCTCACCCTAGCCCGTAGGCGAGCCTCTCCCTAAAAGGGAGAGGGGATGGGTCACTACACTATCGGATCGAAGAGTTCGGGGTGGAAGCGCCGCAGGCGCTTGTTCTGGTGCGGGTAATCAAACTGGGCCCCGCCGGCCAGGTACACCAGCGCCTGATACCGCTGCTGGAGCTCGGCCGGACCGGCCAGCCGTAGCATCCCGCCACCGCCCAGGCAGCCCCCCGGGCAGGCGTACAACTCCAATAAAATCCGCGGCCCTCCTTTATCGGCGCTCAATTCCACCGCCCGGTCCAGGGCGTTCTGTACCTGTCTCCCGCCGTGGGCCACGAGGACCCGGGCCCGCCCGCCTCCCGGCAGCTCGATCCCCCGCTCCTCCTCCTCGGGAGGGAGGAACCCGCCGCTCGGCGCGGGGAAGGCGGAGCCGCTCCGTTGGGCCCAGACGACCGCCAGACCGTCCGTCACCGCCCCCGGCGCCCCGAGCATCGTCCCCAGCCGCGAGCCGCGCAGGTGGGTGAAGCCCCGGGCTTTGGCCTTCTCCGGCGTCAGCCCCAACCGCCGCAGCAGCCCGGTGAGCTCCCGCACGGTGAGGGAGGCGTCGAGCCCCCGCTCGCGGTCCACGGAGTGGCGCCGGACCCCCTCCTTGGCGGCCGTGCCCGTTGCCAACTGCACCAGGTAGCAGTGACCCGGCGCGAGTCCCAGCTCGGGCGAGACTTTCTGTCGCCATTTGAAGGCGGCCTGTTGTGACGGCCCGGCCTCCGGCGGGAGCCAGCCGGCCAGCTCGGGCCGGTTCAGCCTGACGTACCGCCGCACCGCCTCGCAGGGCGAGATTATCGCCGCGCGGGGTTTTTCACGGTGCAGCCGGTCCGCCAACTCCACCAGGTAGGCGTCCGCCCCCCAGGCGGAATCCACCACCCCGGCGAAGCCCAGGGTGGCCAGGGTACCGATCAGCCGGGGTTGGGCGTCCACCTTGAGCTCGTTCATGAGCGCCGCCGCCGCGGTCGGCTCCAGCACGGCCACGCAGTGGCGGTCCCGGTCCATGAGCGCCGATTCCACCGGCACCACCGCCGAGCGGGGCACCAGGGCGCCCGAGGGGCACGCCAGGGTGCACTGGCCGCAGCTCGTGCAGTGCGGTCCGGCCAGGCCGGGCTCGTCCACGGACCGGGCCTGGACCAGCTTCTCGTCCATACGGAGCGCCCCCCAGCCGAGCTGGTCGCAGAGCGCGACGCACCGCCCGCAGGCCAGGCAGCGGTCGCCCAGGAGCGACACCGAGGCCGAGGAGCGGTCGGTGAAGGTCGGCGCCGCCAGACCGACCGGGGAGCCGTCGGTGATGCCCAGCCGCCCTACCAGCCGCTCCAGCTCGCACTCCCCGTGGCGGTCGCAGACGTGGCAGGAGAGCTCGTGGCGGGAGAGGAGGAGCTTGGCCACCTCGCGCCGGTGGGCCGCGACGGCCGGAGAGCCGGTGTGGTAGACCGCCCCCTGCTCCACCGGCGTCGAGCAGGCCCGGATAAGGACCGCCGGCTCCCGCTCCACGGTGCAGATGCCGCAGCGGCCGTCCGTCTTCAGGAGGGGGTGGTAGCAGAGGGTGGGGATGGCGTGACCGAGCTTGCGCGCGGCCTCCAGAACCGTGGTCCCGGGCGGCGCCTGAACCTCGCGGCCGTCGAGGATGAACGACACCTGGGGGTCCGTCATCGGTCGCCCCTCGGCTCAGGGTTGGGAGTGGAGGGCGTTCAACAGATTCGCGGCCCAGCGGGCCATTTCCGGGGGTGCCTCCCGGCTCAGGTACCCGGCCAGCCGCCCGGCGTGGAAGAGCTCCGCCTCGTCGTCGGCGCCCGTGGTCAGGACGAGCAGCCGCTGCCCCGCCATCCGCCAGCCCAACAGGACGCTCGCCGGCAGCCCGGTGGGCGGGGTGATATCCCCGTAACGGGCGAGGAGACCGGTCAGGGGCGAGAGGCGGACCTCGGGCCGCTCCCCGGTTTCCGCCGGACCGGGTTCCCCCGTCTCCCCGGCGACCCGGAAGACGACCGTCGCGGGCGCGCCCAGGACCGGCGGGCCGGGCAGCTCCTCCGGGTCGGGGAAGTCGAGGACGGCGTCGAACTCCGCCGCCGGCACCGCCCCGCCGCCGTCCAGCGCCGCCTCGTTGACGGGACCCTCGCCGCCACCACAGACCAGGTTCAGCACGTCACCCAGCGGCGTGCCCAGGTTTAATTCCAGAAAGCCCTTGGCCGCCAGTGGTCCCCCCACCAGAAGGCACTTCGTGCCGGGGTGCCGGCCGTGGCCGTAACCCCTGAACCACTCCCCGCCCATCTCCAGGATGGCCGGCACGTTGAGGACCGTCTCCAGGTCCACCCCGAGCGCCTCCCCGTCCTCCGAAGGCTCGCGGACGAGCTCCACCGAGCAGGAGAAGTCCGTGCCCAGGATGCTGTCACCTGTCAGGCCGCGACTCCGCAGCGCTTCCAGGGCGGTGCGCAGGTTCTCCTCGGGCGCCGCGCTCCGGGGGGCGTAGCGCCGCAGCAGGTCGTCCTCGGGCGCCGTCGCCTCGTGGAGGCCGTCCCAGTCGTCGGGGAGGACGATTTCCGCCCGGTCGGTCCGCGTCACCAGCCCCAGCAGGAGGAGGGATTCGAGGACCTGGAAGGGGAGCCCCTCGAGGAGCCGCCGGGTGAGGGGGGGCGGATTGGCCCTCCCGTCGCGCAGGTCGAGGCGGATCAACCCGCCTTCCGTACCCGAGAAGTTCTGCCAGACGGGCGCCACGGGCTCGCCGGTGACGCGCGATTCCAGCCCCGAATCCTCGAGGAAGGCGAAGGCCTCCTCCGGGGTCAGGTGGCGCATGAGGACGTAGAGGGGGTGCAGCCCCCGGCGCATGAGGTGGTCGTCTAAGTTGGTCGGACGGGACAAGCCGCAGTGCGCCGTCACGAGCCGCATCTGCTTGTCCAGAAAGAAGGGGTAGTAGCCGCCCTTTACCTCCTCGACGGTGTACAGGTGGCGGTTGTCGCGGAAGGAGCGCTCCTCGGCCAGGGCGGGCGGGAGGTAGGCCAGCACCTTCTCGGGCCACCCCACGCCGTCGGCGAGGCGCCAAGCGAGTTCGACGGCGTCGTCGGGGGTGACGCCGCCGAAGAGGGTGACCGGCTCCGCGGGCCGCGCCACCCAGACCAGCGGCTCCGCCGAGCAGAAGCCCAGGCAGCCGGTGGGGACGACCTCGAAGGAGTCGGCGGGCAGCCCCTTCCCCAGGATCTTCAGGACCTCCCCGGAACCGACCCCGCGCCCGCAGTCGCCCTGCCCCACCCCGACGAGGGCTCCGGGGCCGAAGGCGATGCGCCGCGCCACCGCCGTCCTGGCCTCGTCGCATTTCGGGTCCGTGTGGCAGAAAGGACCGACGGTGCGGCAGGCGAGCCAGTCACCGCAGGGCTCCGAGTCGGTGTGGCGGCAGCGCTCGCAGCAGCGGTCGAAGAGGGAGAGTGATTCTCCGGTCACGGCTACCTCGTCTTGCGGTCCGGCAGGGTCCCCCGGATGACGCACCGCACGCCGCGCGACGGGTCCAGACATTCCGCCGCCAGGGCGTTGACCTCGTCGTGGGTGACGGCGGCGATGCGCTCGGGGTAGAGATCCACGTCCCGGGCGGTGAGCCCCTGGATCACGGCGCCGGCGTAAACGGCGGCCAACGCCGCGTTCCTCTGGCGCCCGAGCTGGTAGAGGCCGACGACGTGCTCCCTGGCCTCGGCCACCTCGACGGGCTCGAGCCCTCCCCGGGCGACCCGCTCCAGCTCGCCCCGGAGGGCGCCCTGCGCCTCTTCGCCCCGTCCCGGCTGGGTGGCGATGTAGCTGAAGAACCCACCCGCGCCGCGGAGCGGTCGGTAGAGGAAGAAGACGACGTAAGCCAGGTTAAGCCGGTCGCGCAACTCGACGAAGAGCCTCCTCCCGGCCCCGTTCAGCCCCTGGGCCAGCACACCGGCGGCGAAACGCCGGTCGTCGCCCAGCGCCGGAGCGGGGAAGGCCAGCGCCACGTGGGTCTGCTGCTTGGGCAGCCGCTCCTCCACGTTGTCCGTGCCATAGATGCGCGGGGGGGGATCGGGCGGACCGTCACCCCGCCGAAGCCCGCCGAACAGCTCCTCGAGCCGCGCGACGAGGGGGTCGCGCTCGAAGTCGCCGCTGACGCCGATGACCAGACTGTCCGCCCGCAAGCGGTCGCCGTACCACCCCGAGAGCGCCGCGGCGTCCAGGACGCGCACCGTCTCCTCGCGCCCGTCCAGGAAGCGCCCGTACCCCCGCCCCCCGTAGAGGGCGGTGTTGACACGGCCCAGGGTGTACGCCGACGCGTCGTCGGTCCGGGTGGCGATTTCGGCCAGGATGTCGCTCCGCTTAGGCTCCAGCTCGCTTTCGGGGAAGGCGGGCCGCGTCAGGGCCTCGGCGAGGAGGGCCAGCCCCGGGTCCAGGTGGCGGGCGGCGCAGTCCAGCTTGAACCCGTAGAAGTCGCGCTGCACGTCGGTGTCCAGCTCCGCCCCGTAGTACTCCGCGAGGGCGTGGAATTCGCGGGCGTCGTGCTCGCGGGTGCCGCGCAGCGCCATCTCCAGGGCGAAATTGGTCACACCCTCGAGCTCGGCGGGCTCCTCGAAAAGCCCCCCGGTGGTGAAGGCTGCCACCGACGCCAGGGCGCGGGTGGTGTTGCGGCGGAGGACCAGGCGCACACCGTTACCCAGGACCGTCTCCTCGACCGAAACCGGTGAGGGGGAAACGGGGCGGGGGGGCATCTCCGCGGGGGGCCGGCGGACCGGCGGCGGTGACGAATGGTCGGCCGCGGGCTCCAGGTTCCCCAGCTCCGCCGCCCGCCCCGGGGGGACGACCAGCGCCACGCTGAGCTTCTCCGGGGCGAGGTACCGTCCGGCCGCCCCGAGGACCGATTCGGCGCTGACCGCGTAGAGACCGCGGAGGTACTCCTCGGCCCGGCGCCAGTCGCCCAGGTGGTCGTAGTGGGCCAGCTCGTGCGCCTGTCCCTCCACGGTCTCGCGCTCCTGGAGGTATGAGAGCTCCACCGTGTTGCGGACCCGGTTCAGCTCGTAAGGCCCCGCGGGCCGATTCCGGAGCAGCGCCGTCTCGCCCAGAATCGCCGCCAGGGCCCGCCGGACGTCGGCGGGGTCCAGCTCGCAGTCAACGTAGAAGATGCCGGCGTCGTCGCCGATCACCAGGGAGGCCGAGATGTCGTCCACCAGGTTCAGCTCGTCCTTAACCCGGCGGTAGAGGCGGCTGGAGAGGCCGTCGCCGGCCACGCCGGTCAGGATGTCCAGGGAGGGGGTGTCGGGGTGGAGCTGCCCGGGGGTGGGCCAGGCCAGGGCCAGGTGGGCGCGGTTCACCGGCATCTCCTCGACCCTGAACCGGGGCCCGAGCTGCTCCGGCTCCGGAGGGGTGGGGTCCGGTTCGCGGTAGGGGCGGCCGTAGGCGGAAAAGCGCCGTTCCACCTCGGAAAAGATTTTCTCGGGCTCCACGTCGCCGACCACCACCACCCTGGAGTTGCGCGGCGTGTAGTGCCGGCGGTGGTGGTCGAGGACCTGGTCGCGGGTGAAGGTCTTGACCACGTCGAGGTGGCCGCCGACTGAGCGCCCCATGCGGTGGACGGTGTAGACCTGTCCGGCGGCCGACTCCCACAGCCGCGTCCCGGGCTGGTCGTCGCGCATCCTTATCTCTTCGGCGACGACCTCGAGCTCCCGCGCCAGCTCGTCCGGGTCGAAGAGCGGGTTGGACAACGCGTCAGCCAGGACCTCGACGCCGAGCCCCGCGTGCTCCCGGGGGAGGCTGACGAAGTAGGCCGTGGCGTAGTGGCCGGTGAAGGCGTTGATGAAGCCGCCGTGGGATTCTATCTCGCGGCTGATCTCCCCCACGCCCCGGGTCGGGGTCCCCTTGAAGGCCATGTGCTCGATGACGTGGGAGATGCCGCCCGTTCCGTCGGGCTCGTTCACGCTGCCCACGCCCACCCAGACCCACACGGTGACCACCGGGACGGCGGGGTCCCGGCGCACGATGACCCTCAGGCCCGAGCCGGTATCCCGGACCACGGTGCCGTTCCCCCGGAGAAGCTGTTCTTCGTTCATTTGATTTTGGGGGCAAGGGGTTTAACCGAGCGAAGCGAGCTATGCCCCCGGCAAAACCCCTTGTCTCCTCGTTCCCGGCTATAGACAGAGGGGCGCTCGGCCCCCATTTTTTCGCTCAAACGATCCCGCGGGAAGCGACCGCCCCGCAAGCTCGCGACCCGATTTCCCCAAAGAAACAGGGCAACCTTCGAGCCTCCCGCCCGGCCGTCACTTCTTCGTCAGCCGGTCGAGACGCCTGGACACGTCGAGGTAATCGGCGTCCATGGAGTAGCAATTCCGGAGGTGCTCGATGGCCTCGGCGCGCCGGTCGAGCTGGAGGCAGAGCATCGCCGCCTGGTAGTGCATGGCCAGGAGCTCCTGCTCCGAGTCGGTGAGGGTGATGGCCCTCTCCAGTTGCTTCACCGCCAGCTCGGGCATCTTCTTGTCCACGAAGCAGTCGGCCAGGACGGGCAGCGCCTTGGTCTGGAACTCCGCGTGCCGGGAGGCCGCCTGGAGCTCGATTATCGCCTCGTTGAGCATCCCCATCTCCTTGTAGGCGATACCCAGGTCGTAGTGCCCCTGGGGGTCGTCCCCCTCGGTGAGGGTGCTCATCGCCTGCTTGAATTCGCTGATGATTTTGTCGAAGCTGGCGTAGAGGATGACCCCGGTGCCCTCGTCCGTGGTCGGCTCCTCGAGGAGCTCGTCGGTGGTCTCCTCCTCGAAGACGGATTCGTACTCCGGCTCCGCAATAATTTCCGGAGGCTCCTCCTCAACGATGTCGAGCTCCATCCCGCCCTCGGGGATGACGATGAGGTCGGAGGATTCGCGGCGGCTGACGGGCCTGGTCTCCTCGGGCCGTTCGATGGACGGAACGTGCAGGGCCTTGAGCTTCTCGGCGATTCTCTTGATCTCCTCCAACTCCTGGTGGTCGCGCAAGAGGTCGAGGGCGCGCTCGTACTCCCGTCCGGCCTTCTCCAACAGCCCGCTCTTGGCGTACATATCGGCGAGGATGACCGCGATATGGGAGTTATTCGGGTCCAGGGAGACGATGCGCTCGTAAGCCTTCAGAACGGCCAGGGCGTCGCCGGCGCGGCGGTTCGAGTCGGCGAAGCGGAGGAACTGCCCGGAGGCCTCGGCCTTGAAGCCCTCGGCGGCGTAGAGCTCACCCAGCTCCCACAAAGCGTCCACCGGCGGCGAGCCGAGGCGCGTGGCCTTGCGCAGGATGGCGATGGACTTCGTGTTGTAGCCGTCCTCCTTGTAGAGCTGGGCGGCCCGGTGGTAGAAGGCGAAGGCCCGCTGCGAGTTGCCGATCCTGGCGTACATATCGCCCAGGGCGTTGCAGGTGGTCACGTCGTCGAGCTTTTCGGGCAAGATGTGGGCGAACTTGGCGGCGGGCGTTCCGGGACCGCCGGCCAGAGCCGCGCGGACCTCGTCCAGAATATCGTCGGACATCGGTACCCCTGATTTGAGGTTGGGGCGGTCTTCGCGACTCGACCGCGTACGGACGAAGGCGGCATCGGTCAAGAGCTTGGCCTGGTCTTCGAAGAGTTGGGCCCGCTCGTGGTCGGCGCGCCGGCGGTAGAAGAGCGCCAGCATGATGCAGGTGTCGGCGTCCTCGATGTCGGAGGGGCTGATGCGGTTGAAGTGGGCCTCGTGGGCCGTATCGCCCGCGATGGCCTCCATTATCTTGTACAGCAGGTCCTCGTACATTTTTACCCGTCAGCGGGCGGCGCGTATCTCACCGTTTTCGAGGACGCCCACGGTCCCGACGACATCCATGCGCCCGCAGTAGGCCACGTCGTCCGAGAATCCCAGACCGACCAGGGCCCGCCCGTGCTCGCAACGCTCCAGGACGGCTCCGGCGTCCGGGGCCCGGAACAGCGCCAGGACGATCAGGGCCCGGTCGGAGAGGTCAACCCCGTCGGCGGCCAAGCTCTCCATCGAGTCTATTATAGCACCTGCGCAGTAGGTATCTTCAAGGTTTGACCCGCCGCGTTTTCCGGCGCACACCAGCGTCGCGTCCCGGTGGCCTGCGGCCAGCCTTTCCGCCACCGCCCGGCGGTTCACCAGCGCCCCGAGAAGGACCTCCTCCGCCCCACGGCAGGCTGCGAGCGCCCGGGTGCCGTTGGTGGTGGTGTAGGCGATTCGCCGGCCGGCGACCTTTTCGGGCGTGTATTCAAGGGGTGAGTTGCCCAGGTCGAAGCCCGGCGGGCGGACGCCTTCCCGCTCCCCGCCCAGAAGAACGTCAGGCTCAATTTTTTTATAAGCCCGGCATTCCTCCAGGTCGGCGAAGGGGACGACCGCCGCCGCGCCGTTGAAAAGGGCCGTGGTGACCGTGGTCGTGGCGCGCAGGACGTCCAAGACCACGGCGGTACGCCCGTCGAGCTCCGCCGTCGCCCACTCCCCCGGCCCCAACGCCACTTCAACGCGCATTAGGTACTACCGCGCATTGTATATCACTTCTTCATTAGTAATTTGAATCGCCTTTTGCTCGGCGTAGTAAGCCTTCGTGCGCATTTTGTTGGCTTCCAAAGCAAGGTTATTTATATGCTTTTGCATTTCTATGTCTTTAAGCAACGGTACAGGAACCCGAGATACCTGCATATCATCTATTTCATCTACGTTCATGCCGTAGGTAAATCTAGTAACAAGCGTCCAACCATAGTCGGAGTTTAGAAACACGCTCAAGTATCCAGCTATCTCATTATCCGCCGGTACGACCCGAATTACATGCTCGTTAATAACCCATCTCTCCCAATGTTTCGGGGTAAGCATAACTTTTCCTATAGTACCGCTCCTTGAAATCAATACCATGTTTTCCTTTAATACCAGTTCATTCTCTAACTTATTTCTATGATAGGCTACTGATAGATATTTCTTATCAGAAGGGTCAACTTGGAATATCTGTTTGTGGCCGAAAAACACAGTTCCTTGCCCTTCCTCTACATATACCCTCGTAAATCTATTGGGAAGAATAACCTTTGTAGAAATGCGCGGGTTCCCTACATTTGTGACTTCTGCCGCTTCCTTCTGTAAGACATTCAAGATTTCATTGATAATCGGTACGTGGTAAGAACCGTCAAGCCTTGAATCAAACTCAGACAGCTTTACAGGATAGCTCCTTAGACCAGAATCCGTCAGATATGCAGGTTTTAATTTATCAATCGGCGGCAAGTTGAGCGCTTTGTAGAGTAGGCTTTCAGCCTCGTCAAGCAAGGCGTTGGATTCATCTCGCAGTTCATAGGAGTGTACGATTAAATCATGGATCTTCTTCTTCAACTCATTTGGAGGGACGGGTATTGGAATGTTTTCTAGGTGCTCTGGCTCAATATGCTTGATGACTGCCCCATATTGGTTTGTGGTAACAAGTGTTTGACCGATTTTTGTACGTAAGAAGGCGTAGATGTATCCAGAATCACACTTTTGATATGCATGCAATCTAATGACATCATCACTAACCGCGTATTCTTCAAGGGTTTTATTTACATAGGCACATCTACCTACAGAGCCGGACCTTGTAACCAATACCTCTCCAGAAGAAGGCATTAAGCCTTTTAAATCAACCTCGCATAACTTTGATAGATAACCCTTGGGCTCTGGTTTAATATCCTCAATTTGCTTTGGGGTAATAAATGGGTACGTTTTATCTTCTTGATATACCCGAGAAAACCTGCTTGGATAATAAGCTGTTGCTAAGCCTGTATCACCAACCAATTGATTGCGTGGCCATTTGTTCTGCTTTAATACCTCACGGGCATGTCTCCCCTCAATGCCAAAAACACTCGCCTCAAGACGCACCTTTTTGTTTCTCCTAGTGAGCACATCGCTCAACAGGCTCACAGTGCTCCACTGTAAATCCTCTTGGGAAACCTCAACAGATGTTTGAAGCTCCTCTTCCTTGTGTAGCGGCGCTACCATGAGATACCCTCCTGCTTCCGCCACTGTCTGAAGGCTTCAACTACAAGAGGCATTTGGTCATCCTCAATGCGCTTTTTAGCCTTGTACCTGATTACCTGCGTACCATTCGCCGCAGTTTCTACCTCCCCAGAAGACTCATCATCCTCCAGGATTTCATTCCCATATTTGTCTCTCTTATAGGTCTTGTTACCCCGCTTGTCATGCCCCACCTTGTCAACCATCGCCATGAAGATAGGATAGTCCCGCATCTTTCCGGTGCGCTCTTCTTTTCTAACCTGCTCATCGGTCTTTTTCTGGAGGAAGAGAACCGAGGTTTGTGTGCCGTTCTTGGGCTGGAAGGTATCGACATGAAGATCAATACTGGCTAGGATAATCGTGTTCCTAATCAGCCAGTGCCGGATATACGCAAGCCCTGGATTGCCAAGAATCGAGTCGGGGAGGACGATGCCCATACGCCCACCGGGTCTTAGGAACTGCACACAACGCTCGATGAAAAGTTGCTCGGGTGGAACAGAGCTTTGAAGCCTATCGGTTCTTCTCCATGCACCAGGATGCTCTTTGTCCTCCTCCCAAATGTATCCTAAATCATACTGGCTAAGAATCGTAGCATCTCTAATCGGTATCTCGCTCCCGAAGGGAGGATTAGTCATTACCACATCGAAGAACCCAATAGTGTCGGCGTTGCGAATGTCAGAGGCACGGATGCCGAGTACCTTCGACACCCCCTCTCTAAGGTGCGCCTCCCACTCGTGAGGAGAAAGAAGAGAGTGGCACTGGAATATATTAACGTTGCCGTCGTTGTTCATCACCATGTTCATTTTCGTGGCTTTAACCAGGGTCGTGCTTAAATCGAAGCCAATGAAGTTCTCTTCGGCAACCTGTCTTATTTTACGAGCGAATGTATCCTTCTCAGTGTCTGACCATTCCTTTTGAGTCTTACCTAACTCCTCCTCAAATGCCTGCCTCAACACATCTCCCACATAATTCATTGCCACGACAAGAAATCCGCCGGTGCCACATGCGGGGTCAAGCACCCGCTCGTCAACAGTGGGCTCAAGCATCCCTACGGCCATTCTTACGACGTTACGCGGGGTAAAGAACTCCCCTCTATCCCCACGAAGGTTCGAGCCGACGATTTCTTCGTAAGCCTTCCCTTTAATATCTACGTCGGTGCCGAGGAAGGAATAGCTCTGCAATTCGCTTACAATGTAAGCCAGGCTCCGAGGCTTGAGTTTTATCTTGTCGGCGGCCTCGAATATCTGGGGGTACTGCGCCTTGACCGCATCAAAGATTCGGCCGATACGACCGGCGATTACAAGCTGACCATCGGGGTTTGCCCGCTCCTTGGATTTTGCGTAGAACTCTAAAGGATGACCTATGTTGTGTTCATCGAATATCTTGCAGAAGATAACCTTCAGAAGCTCAAAGAACGCCTCCGATTTCTGAAGCCCGTCATTAGCGTAAATGTGGTTGTGGCAGGTCTTGAAGGCAAAGAGGAGATTGTCTTCCACCGACCTCTTCAGCGTGGTGCGCTTGGGACGCTCGATGTTCTCCAAGGAACCGTCAACAGAAGGGATGTCGTTAGGCTCCTCAAACTCAATCCGGCCTTTCTCATTAACTACCTTCCGATAGACAAACCGCTGCCTCCCATTAGTCCACATCCCCCATTCACAGTTAGGGCAGGAGGACATGTACGCTTGCAACTGCCCTACGCCATCCTTTTTCTGGGTGGGCTCTGTCTTCTCCTTCTTGCACTCAATGATGATTTTAATGTTCTCTTGGGCTCGATTCTCCTTGTCGTGGAAGATAACGATGTCCGCCCGAGGCCGTTTTGAGCCGGTTCTGATCGTAAACTCGACGGCTATCTGTTCCTTCGGGTAGCCATGCTCGATGACAAGGCGCTTTTCAATGTTCTGCCTGACATACTCTTCCGGTGTGTCATCCCTAAACTTCCCATCAACGAAGTCGTAAATCTTACCGGGAGGTACAATCACAACCTTGCTCTCCATGACACAATCCTTTCTCAGATGATCTTCTCTTCCTCCAGGAAGCCGGTGTCGTAGTCGCCGGAGATGAAGCGGGGGTTGTCCAGGAGCGCCAGGTGGAAGGGGATGGTGGTCTGGATGCCGTCTATGACGATCTCGTTAAGGGCCTTGCGCATCCTGGCGATGCAGTCGGCGCGGTCGGCGCCCTTGACGATGAGCTTGGCCACCAGCGAATCGTAGTACGGGCTGACGTTGGCGCCGGGCTCGGCGTAGGTGTCCACGCGGACGCCGTCCCCGGTCGGGGCCTTGAAGTCGGTGATGGTGCCCGGGTTGGGGGTGAAATTCCTTAGGGGGTCCTCGGCGTTGATGCGGCACTCGATGACGTGGCCGGAGAATGTAATCTCCTCCTGGGTCCAGGAGAGCTTCTCCCCGGAGGCGACGAGGATCTGCTCGCGGACGAGGTCGGTGCCGGTGCGCATCTCGGTGACTGGGTGCTCGACCTGGATGCGGGTGTTCATCTCCATGAAGTAGAATTTGCCGCTGGCGTCGAGGAGGAACTCGACGGTGCCGGCGGAGTGGTATAGGGCGGCCTGGGCGGCGCTCACGGCGGCATCGCCCATGCGCTGACGCAGCTCGGCGTCCACGGCGGGGCTGGGGGACTCCTCGAGGAGCTTCTGGTGGCGGCGCTGGATGGAGCAGTCGCGCTCGCCAAGGTGCACCACGTTGCCGTGACGGTCCCCGGCGATTTGGATTTCCACGTGCCGGGGCTTGACGATGTACTTCTCCAGGTAGACGCTGCCGTCGCCGAAGGCGTTCTCGGCCTCGGTCTGGGCGGTGGTGAAGGCGCCGAGGAGGGCGACCGGTGTGTGGGCGATGCGCATCCCGCGCCCGCCGCCGCCCGCCACCGCCTTCACGATGACCGGGTACTCGATTTCCTCGGCGACCGACGCGGCCTCGTCGGCGGTCTTGATTACGCCCTCGGAGCCGGGGACCACCGGAACTCCCGCCTCCATCATGGTCCTGCGGGCGGTGGCCTTGTTGCCCATCATGGTGATGGTGCGGGGCGAGGGGCCGATGAAGGTGACGCGGCAGGCTTCGCAGATTTCCGCGAAGTGGGGGTTCTCCGCCAGGAAGCCGTATCCGGGGTGGATGGCGTCGGCGTCGGTGATTTCCGCGGTGGCGATGATGCGGGGGATGGAGAGGTAGCTCTTGCCGGGGGGCGGCGGTCCGATGCAGACGGCCTCGTCGGCTTCGCGGGTGTGGGGCGCGCCGCGATCGGCCTCGGAGTAAACCGCCACCGTGCGGATGCCGAGCTCGCGGGCGGCGCGGATGACCCGCAACGCCACCTCGCCGCGGTTGGCGATGAGTATCTTGTTGAACATGGGACTCTTCTCGATGCGCTATCGAGCGCGGTTCGGAGCCCGCGTATTATAACAGGAAGAGTCCCCATGCGCCACCGTGGGGCGGGGTCTGGTATACTTGATGAGCTTCGCACCGAGGTATGGCCGGAGGATGATGAAGGCGGCCTGGTTGTCATTGATGCTCCTGGTCTCGTACGCCGCGAGTCAAGGCCCCTACGCCCCGCCCGAGGGCGGCTTCGACGAAACGCCGGGCCCGGTCCGCCTCGGCCTCGCCGACGTCCCCGTCACCGCCGGCGGTTCGGAGAGCTTCATGCAGGCGGCCCTCGCCCCGCTCTTCGGGCTGTGGAAATACTGGCTCACGGGGCAGAACGCCTCCTTCTGCCGCTACGAGCCCACCTGCTCGAACTACGCCTACGGGGCGGTGTCCGGGCACGGCCCCGCGAAGGGCGTCATCCTGGCCTTCGGGCGGCTCCTGCGCTGTAACAATCACATCCCGCCGGCGCGCTACCCCGTCCTTCTCTACGATTACTACGCCGTGCTCGAGGCCTACGGTTACCCGCGCTTCGAGGCCTGCGGCGCCTGGGAACCTTTGAACTTCACCGTCTTCGCCCGTGAGGCGCGCGGACACCTCTGGGACCCCGTGCCGTGAAAAAAACCGTCGCCCTTCTCATTATCCTTGCCGCCCTCGCCCCGGCGGCGGAGTTGACGCTCACCGACGAGGGGCAGCTCACTTTCGCCCGGGAGCTCTGCGGGCGGGGCGAGTTCTTCAAGGCGGTGCTGGAGTACGAGCGCCTTTTACATTTCTTCCCGTCGAGCTCCCTGGCCGACGACGCGGCCTTCGGCGTCGGGCTGGCCTACGACGGGGCGGGGGAGTACGGCGTCGCCTCCTCGACCTACCGGCAATTCCTGGCCGATTACCCCTCGAGCGACCTGGTTCCCCGGGTGCGGCTGGCCCTGGGGCGTTCGCTGGCCCTGGGGCGCGACTACGCCGACGCGCGGCTGGAGCTGGAGGGGCTGGCCTCCGAATCCCCACCGCTGGAGAGCTCGGGCCGGGCGCGGATTCTCTGCGGCCTGACCTACCTGCCGACCTGGGACCTGGAATCGGCCGAGGGCGAATTTTCCCGGGCCGCGGGTGATTTCCCCGGCGACCCCGCAGGCGCGCTGGGCGATGAGTTGGCCCGAATCGCCGCCCGCCGGACTGAGCTGCCCCGGGTGAACCCCGGCCTCGCCTCGTTGGCCTCGGCCCTGGTGCCGGGGCTGGGGCAGGTCATCGCGGGCGACTTCTGGGACGGCGTCCTGGCGCTGACCACCAACGCGCTGTGGATTGGGGCCACATGGTGGGCCGCCGAGGAGGGGGAGTTCCCCGCCGCCACCCTGGCCGGGTTCATCGGCGCCGGGTTCTACCTCGGCAACGTGTACAACGCGGGGCAGGCCGCCGAGGAGGCCAACCGCCGCGCCGTGGCCGCCCTGGCAGGGGAGATTACCCTCTCGGTCCGCCGCTGGGAGGCCGAGAACGGCTCCGGCCTGACCCTCGTCCCCTCCCCGTGAGGCCCATCCTCACCCTCGACCCTCCTCGTTCGTAAGCATATTTGGGAACGAGGGAGAGGGTTTGATCGGGTGCATGGTGACGCGGCCCGCCGGTAAACTGAAGACGACGGAGTGGGCGCGACCGTCGCCCGGCCGGTGGCGGCCGCGCAGACCGCAGAGTGGACATTCGACGGGATTGCCGTAAACCCTTTTCTTTTGCGTAGATGCGACTGCCGACGGTGGTGATTACCCCGCCACATCCGTCGTAGGAGCCGAGCCGTCCATGCCCCACACCCCCGGCAACAGCGTCCGCGACCTCCTCCGACGCCTCCCGAAACCGGCTCAAATCTGGGCCGGCGTCAAGGGCTTCTTCCGCTTCCTGGGCGGGGTCCTCAAGAGCCACTTCGTCACCCACCAGGGCTCCCTCTCCGCGGCCGGAATCGCCTTCTTCCTCGGGGTGAACCTCGTCCCCCTGGTCCTTCTGGGGGTGAGCGTCTTCGGCTTCATCCTCGGCTCAAGCGGAGCGGCGGCCCGGACCGTGACCGAGGCGCTGGGCGGGATAATCCCCGAGTCCCTGGGCTGGGCGGGGAATCTTCTGGAAAAGGCGGTGGGGGCCAGGGTCGAGGTGGGAATCGTGGGGCTGGTGGTGCTCCTTTGGCTCTCGTCGCGGCTCACCGACTCCGTCCGCCGGGCGCTGGACAACATCTGGGGCGCGGGGCGCAAGAGGCGCTGGTGGGAGGGGAGGCTCATCGCCCTGGGCATGCTCCTGGGGGTCTTCGTGTTCCTGTTGGCGGGGACCGTCCTCACCGGGCTCCTGGCCAAGCTTGCCGGATCCGACTGGCGGCTGGGGGGGTGGGAGTTCCCCCTGGCCAGGGGCCTCGCCCGGATCATCCTGCTGGTCGTCCCCTATATCCTCACGGCGCTCTTCTTCTTCCTCGTCTACCGCCTGGTGCCCACGGCGCCGGTGAGCTGGCAGGCGGCGTCCGTGGGCGCGCTCACCGCAGCGCTCGCCTACGAGGCGGCCAAGGTGCTCTTCAGCTTCTACCTGGCCGACCTGGCCCGGCCGGACGTCTACTACGGCGTCCTGGCCGGTCTGGTCGCTTTCAGCTTCTGGTCCTACTACGCGGCGACGATTCTGTTGTTGGGGGCGGAGCTGGCCTACGCGGTCGAGGGGCGCCGCGCCCAGTGGAAGCTGCGCCGACGGGCCCGCGGCATCACCGACGGCCTGCGCGACGGGACGGTGTAGCCCGCTTGAATAACGCCGCCTAATAGAGTATTCTTCTCGCAACGACACCCATGGGCCGGCATCCGGTCCGGGCGGCGCGACGACTCCCGCGATGCTGCCACTTCTGCACTGCTCCGCCACCGGAGGACGGCTTTTCCCGTAATGAGGGAGGAGGACGGTGACGGGAGACGGGTGAGGTAATTTCCTCTACAACCGCGGCAAATCGCATCCAGTACTGGAGTTTTTAGATGACTAATGCAACGGAAGATTTCCGCCGGGAGCGGGAGGAGCTCAACGAGCTGGTCCTCTCCCGGGGCGGGAAAATCACGAAACGTTTTTTCTCACTCGACAGCCAGGTCTACGGCGAGGGGAGGCTCCCCGGCGGGTTCAAGGAGCTGCTGGGGCTCGTCGCCTCGACCGTCCTGCGCTGCGAGGACTGCGTCACGTACCACGTCCTGCGCTGCAACGACGAGGGCGTGGAGGGCGAGGAGTTCTACGAGGCCCTCGAAGTGGCGCTCGTGGTGGGGGGCTCCGTGGTCATCCCCCACTACCGCCGCGCCGCCCGCCTCTGGGAGGAACTCCGGGGGAAGGGGGGTCGGCCGTGAGCTACAACACCTTCGGCGCCCCCGACTGGGAAATCACACCCGTGGGCAAGACGGCGTTGGAACAGGCGCTCGCCCGGCACCTCTCCCGGGCCGTCGCCGTGGAGAACATCGTCTTCGCCGAGCCCGATCCCCTGTCCACGGCCGTCGGCAACGGTTTCGCCCCCCGGCGGGGAACCGTGACGACCCGGGGCGGGCGGGGGGAAGAGAACCGGGTGGACCTCTTCTTCAAGATTCCCGGCGAACGCGAGGTGGAGGCCCTGGTCCTGGGTCATAGGCTGGGTATGAAGCACCAGCCGCGCATCCTCGTCTCCTCCCTGGACATCAAGTCGAACGGCGTCGAGAGCCGGGCCCTGTGCTACCTCTTCGTGCCGGGTCAGGCGCTCGGAAACGGCGCCGACGGCAACCCCTTCACCGCCGATTCCCTCCCCGAGGGAATCGTGGCCGACATGGCCATCCTCCACGCCTCCACCGCCGGTCACGCCGAGGCCTACCTCCGGCGGGGCTACACCTTCGTCTCCCGGGAGAGCCTGATCGAGGCGTCGGTGGACGATACCGCGGCGTACCTCGACCTTCCCGGCATGAGTGCTGAAGCTGGGGCTCTACTGAGCCGCGCAACAGCGGTGTCCGCCGAGGCAGTGGAACTGGCCGCGGGCGAGGGCCCGGTGGTGGTCCACGGCGAGCTCGAGCCACCCAACGTCGTGGTGGGCGCCGACGGGTCCGGGACCCTGGTGGACTGGGGCGAGATGGGGCTCGGCTGGGCGGCGCTGGACCTGGCCTCCTGTCTGGGCTACGAGCAGCTCGCGCTCTACCGGAAGACGGCCGGCGACCGCAACCCGTCCTGGAATCCGCCCGACGAACGGGCGCTGGCCGCGGCCCGCCTGGTACACGCCCTGGTGCACCTCAAGCGGTTCGTCCGGGACTCGGGCGGTCAGCCCCCGTCGGCGGTGTCGGTCGGGGCCCTGGTCGGCCGGCTGGACGAGACCCTGACCCGGCTCTGAGATTAAACAGCCCGGGGAGTGCGAAATCCGACGCGCGGTCGGTTTACCCGTGCATTCCCCGAAACGCGCCTACTGAAACCCAAACCCGAAAGACGGACATGCGAGAGATAGACGCGAAAGACGTCACCGCCACCGTCCGGCAACTCTGCCTGGACGCCGCCTACTACCTGCCCGAGGACGTGGAAAAGGCGCTCCGTGATTTCCGCGCCGAGGAGCCATCCCCCGTGGGGCGCGACGTCCTCGACGTGATAATCAAAAACGCCGAGATCGCCCGGGATGAGGAGGTGGCCATCTGCCAGGACACGGGCTACGCCGTGGCCTTCGTGACCCTGGGCCAGGAGGTGCGCATCACCGGTGGCGGGCTCACCGAGGCCGTCGCCGAGGGGGTGCGCCGGGGCTACGCCGACGGCTACCTGCGAAAGTCCATCGTGGTAGACCCCCTGAGGCGCAAGAACACCGGCGACAACACACCGCCCGTCATCCACTACGACGTGGTCCCCGGCGACGCGCTCGTAATCCACTTCGAGCCCAAGGGCGGCGGCTGCGAGAACATGAGTCGGGTGGCCATGCTCAAGCCCGCCGACGGGGTGGAGGGCGTGCGGCGCTTCGTCCTGCGCGTGGTGGACGAGGCCGGCCCCAACCCCTGCCCCCCCACCATCATCGGGGTGGGCATCGGCGGCGACTTCGAGAAGTGCGCCATCCTGGCAAAAAAAGCCACCCTGCGCACCGTGGGCGAGCACAACCCGGACCCGTACTACGCCGGGCTGGAGAAGCAGTGGCTCGATGAGATTAACCGTCTCGGCATCGGGCCCCAGGGGCTGGGCGGTCGGACCACCTCCCTGTGGTTGGCCATCGAGACCTACCCCTGCCACATCGCCAGCCTGCCGGTGGCGGTGAACGTGCAGTGCCACGCCGCGCGGCACAAGTCCGTCGAGCTCTGAAAAACCTATGCGGCGAATCCGGTCTTCAATTGCTGAGAGAGCCAGACCGGCTCTCTTTCTTCTTCTTCATCGGCATAATTATTTATGGAATCACATTTCCTAACCGGACCACGCCAATCGGAAGAAGGCTTTAACAAACGGCATCACAAGGTTTATGACCCTGCCACAGAGGAATGTGGCAAAGAGGAAGGACACGCCTGTCGAGTTTATATCACCCTCTTGAATGACCCGCCCTTTTCGGCGGCCCGTGGAAGGGCCGCCATACACCTTTTACATTCAGCATCTCTTCTTTTAAATGTGTGCTGACAGATCGTTAGCGGTCGTCTCAACATCGTGCTGGTCCGAAATGAAGTGGTGATCCCTTATTTATCTGTGTATCATTCAGAATTCCTTTTAAGGTCTGGTTTTATAGGCGGGGAGATAAAAAACCTTTCTTTAAGTTGTGCGCTTCTCCTCGGGCTCACGCTGGGATGCTCGTTTCCTACTTCAGGTGACGGGGACGGTGATGATCAACCCGTCCGCATCGCTTTTCACTCCGACCGCGACGGGGACGGGGAAATCTTCGTGATGGACGACGACGGGGGCAACCAGATCCAGTTGACCGACAACGAAAGCGGTGATTGGGGTCCCGCATGGAGCCCGGACGGCGATCGCATCGCCTTCGATTCCAACTGCGACGGGGACTTGGAAATCTTCGTGATGGACAGCGACGGGCGCAACCAGACACGGTTGACCGACAACGAAAGCGCCGATTGGGATCCCGCCTGGAGTCCCGACGGCGGATGCATTGCCTTCGATTCCAACCGCGACGGGGACGAGGAAATTTTCGTGATGGACGCCGACGGGCGCAACCAGACACAGTTGACCGACAACGAAAGCGGTGATTGGGATCCCGCATGGAGCCCGGACGGCAGTCGTATAGCCTTTCACTCCTTCCGCGACGGGGACGACGAGATATTCATCATGGACGCCGACGGGGGCAACCAGATCCAGTTGACCGACAACACCAGTGGTGACTGTTGGCCCACCTGGAGTCCGGACGGCGGCCGCATCGCCTTCGTTTCCGACCGCGACGGGGACGATGAAATCTTCGTGATGGACGCCGACGGGCGCAACCAGACCCAGTTGACCGACAATGTAAACATTGACTGGTGGCCCACCTGGAGTCCGGACGGCAGCCGCATCGCCTTCGGCTCAGTCCGCGACGGGGACTATGAAATCTTCGTGATGAACAGCGACGGGAGCAACCAGACCCAGTTGACCTTCAACAGTAGTTATGACGATCATCCCGCCTGGTACCCGGTGGAATAAAAAACTTACAACTGAAGGAGGAGCAAGCCCAATGAAGGCAAACAAGTTTCTTTTTGCGGCCATTGCGATAGTTGCCGTCCTGTTTTCCTTGAGCTGCTACAAACAATACCGCATCGCCTTTATACGGAGCAATGAAATCTTCGTGATGGATGCCGATGGAAGCAATGTAACCCAGTTGACGAACAACACAAGTGATGACAGGAATCCCGCCTGGAGTCCGGACGGCGGCCGCATCGCTTTCGAGTCCAAACGCGACGGGGACGGGGAAATCTTCGTGACGGACGCCGACGGAAGCAATCAGACCCAGTTGACCGACAACGACTATGGGGACCATTGCCCCGCCTGGAACCCCGACGGCAGCCGCATCGCCTTCATATCCAACCGCGACGGGAAGCGGAATATCTTCGTGATGGACGCCGACGGACGCAACCAGACCCGGTTGACCGACAACGCTCGCGACAGCTGGTCTCCCTCCTGGAGTCCGGACGGCCGCCGCATCGCTTTCGTTACCTGGCGCGAGGGGGGCGATGAAATTTTCGTGATGGACGCCGACGGGCGCAACCAAACCCAGTTGACCTTTAATAGTAGAGAGGACTGGTATCCCTCCTGGAGTCCCGACGGTAGCCGCATCGCCTTTCAATCCGAATGCGTCGGGGGTAGTGGCTGTGTAATTTTCGTGATGGACGCCGACGGTGGCAACCAGACCCAGTTGACCGACAACGGAAGCTTTGACCTCTATCCTGTCTGGAGTCCGGACGCCCGCCGCATTGCCTTCTATTCCCAACGCGTAGGGGATGTCGGGGGCTGGGACATTTTCGTGATGGACGCCGACGGAGGCAACCAGACCCCGTTGACCTCCACCAAAAGCAGGTATCCCGCTCCAGACTGGAGTCCGGACAGTAGCCGCATCGCCTTTATACGGAACTATGCAATCTTCGTGATGGACGCCGACGGAAGCAATCAGACCCAGTTGACCGACACCGATGATTGGGACAGTTCCCCCACCTGGGGTCCGGTGGAGTAGGTCCCGCCATGACTCTATCCACGGTGGGTGACGAGGGGTAACAATGTGTAGGGCGGCCCCGCGGGATGCATCCCCCGTGGCCCGTCGCTTCTGATTCCCTTTTAAAACGGACAACGTCCAGAGTCACACGGCGCGGCACAAGTCCGTCGTGTTGTAAAAAGCCAACATCAGCACGTTAAAAATCAGGAGAGCCCGACCGGCTCTCTTTTTACATTGACAGGATTTTTGCTTTAATATTTAATGGTCGTGGAAGTTTTCCTGGTTTGGAGGGAGGGAGATGAGAACCGTTTTTCTAATCTGTGCACTTCTCCTGGGGTTCACGCTGGGTTGTTTGTTTCCGATCTCGAGAAGCGGCGAAGACGTCGGTGGCGGAGAGTATGATAACGGCCTCATCGCTTACCAAGCCTACCGCGACGGGGACTGGGACTGGGAAATCTTCGTGGTGAACGCCGACGGTAGCAACCAGACCCAGTTGACCGACAACACCAGTGATGACATGTTTCCCGCCTGGAGTCCCGACGGCCGCCGCATCGCCTTCGACTCCAAACGCGACGGGGACCGGGAAATTTTCGTGATGGACGCCGACGGGGGCAACCAGACCCAGTTGACCTTCGACGATGACTGGGACGCGGGTCCCGCCTGGAGTCCGGACGGCGGCCGCATCGCCTTTACCTCCGACCGCGACGGGGACCGGGAAATCTTCGTGATGGACGCCGACGGGAGCAACCAGATCCAGTTGACCGACAACGAAAGCCTTGACAGGTGGCCCGCCTGGAGTCCCGACGGCAGCCGTATCGCCTTCGTTTCCGACCGCGACGGGGACTGGGAAATCTATGAGATGGACGCCGACGGGCGCAACCAAAGACGGCGAACATACGGAAGCGGTAAAGAAAATCAATTCGCGGATGAAACGCCTGCCTGGAACCCGGACGGCAAATGCATCGCCTACCACGCAAAAGATGATAATGGTGACTGTGAAATTTACGTGTTAAAGGGAGGCCATCAAAGAGAATTGACCCACAATATAATAAAAGATATTGAACCCAAATGGAGTCCTGACGGACTTCACATAATTTTTACCTCCTACCCAAACGGTATTACATGGGGCAGTGAAATTTTCTTAATGGAAGCCGACGGTAGTATGCTGATCCAGTTGACCACCAATTATAGTAACAGCTGCGATCCCGCCTGGAGCCCCGACGGCCGCCGCATCGCCTTCTCATCCGGTCGCACCGGCAGTCGCTCGGAAATCTTCGTGATGGACGCCGATGGGGGCAACCAGACCCAGTTGACCACAGAAGGAGGTCTTAATCCCGCCTGGTGCCCGGTGGAGTAGCCCACCCCCTCTCCCCTCCGGGGAATCCTGCATGGCACGGGCCGGGGTGAGGGGTTTTCTTCCCCGCCATTGAAGACGGTTGACCCTCACCGCATCGGGGTCAACGATTGCCCCGGTTTGGGAATGTAGGAGGACGCCGTGCGCGGGGCCGTGTTATTCATCTGGTCCGTCGAGCCGTAGCGGGATAACTCTCCCGGGTTTTGGTAAAATGGGGGCTTCGAGCCCCTTTTCCATTTTTTTACACCATGCCCAAAGTCGCCGTCCTGGCCTTCCCCGGCACCAACTGCGAGTACGAGAGCGTCCGCGCCTGCGAGGCCGCGGGCCTCGACGCCGAAATCGTCCGCTGGAACGAGCCGGACAAGCTGCGCTCCGCCGACGCCTACTTTTTGGCCGGGGGGTTCAGCTTCCAGGACCGGGTGCGCGCCGGGGCCATCGGCGCCAAGGAGGCCGTCCTGGACGAGGTCTCCCGGGCCGCCGACGCCGGAAAGCCGGTCCTCGGCGTGTGTAACGGGGCGCAGACGCTCCTGGAAGCCGGGCTCGTGCCCGGAATCAAAGAGGGCCACCCCCTCGAGATGGCCCTGGACGCCAACGCGCACGGCTACCTCTGCCGCTGGACGTACCTCCGCGTGGAGAACCCGACCGGGAGCCTCTTCACCAGAATGTACGAAAAGGGCGAGGTCGTCCCCGTGCCCATGGCCCACGCCGAGGGGCGCTTCACGACGGGCGACAGGGAGATTCTCGTGCTCGTCGAGAGGAACGGCCAGGTGGCCTTCCGCTTCGCGAATCCCGACGGCTCGCCTGCGGAAGGCGGCTACCCGGTCAATCCCAACGGCGCCCTGGGCGACATCGCGGGGCTGACCAACCCGGCGGGGAACGTGCTGGCGGTCATGCCGCACCCCGAGCGGGCGAGCTGGCTCTGGCAGCTCCCGCGGGAGCTGGCCGGCCCCTGGGGCGAGCGGCGCCGGTCCTACGACGGGGGGGATTTGGACGAGGCCGGGCCGGGGCGGAAGCTCTTCCTCTCCCTCGCCGCGCACCTGAAGGGGGCGGCCTGATGGCGGAGCTCGACCTGCTGGTTCGGCTGAAGGTGCCGGACACGGTGGCCGCCTCGGCCCGCTTCGCCCTGGTCGAGCTTCTGGGGCACACCAACCTTTCCGCGCTGGACCGCGAGGAGCTCTGGCGCTTCACGGGCGCTTTCGACCCGGAAAAATTGCTGCCCGAGCTGCTCCGGCGGACCAGCCGCTTCGTCAACCCGTCGAAGCACGCCCACCGCCGGGTGGATTCCCTCGCCGGGCTGACGCCGCCGCGTGATGACGGGGGGACACCCGTGGGTGTTCTGGTCTCCAAGCGCGACGACTTCGCCGGGCGCGACGCCCTCGCCTACTGCCGGAACACCCTCGGCCTGACCGAAATCGAGGGCGCGCGCTACTCCACTCTGTGGACGCTGTGGCTCACCGGCGGCGACCCGGCGGACTCCGCCCGGAGGATGGCCGACTGCTCGGCCCGCACGCCGGGGCTTCTGGCCAACCCGCACTGCGAGGTGTGGGAGTTGATTGCTTTCCAAAACCTGCGAATGATTCGTTAATCCAGGCAGGCAGGCGCCGGCACGCGTTTTTGCCGGAAGTGAACGCAGAATTATCGAGATGCTCCGAACTCCGCAAAAACCGTGACGGCGCCGGCACAACGCCAATACTTCCTTTTCATCGAAAGAAGTAGAAATGGAGAGATGCGCCATCTGCGGTTGCAAGGTTCACAGAAGCGGTAATTATGCGCAAGATACACTTGAAGGACGTTCACATGCTACTGAGGAACATTGCGTAGCAAAACGTCTTAGGAAATTTCTCAACGGTCACCCCTGGTTCAACAATACAGATACGCTTTTGATGTGCTACGAATGCCACGAGGAGCTGCTCCACAACCCGGTCCTTTTAAAAGAGGACGTCGAGAGGTTCAACACTTTGGTGAAAGAACGGAAACTCGACGAGGATGAGAAATCCGAGGGTCGGGAGAAAATCGCCGGGCGCATCGAGCTGTTCCATGAAGTTATAAGTGCGGGATTGAACGCCCTTCTCGATGAATCTTAACCAGCGATGACCATCCACCGACGCGATTACTACGAGGTCCTGGAAGTCGAGCGCGACGCCGACGCGACGGCCGTCAAGAAGGCCTACCGCAAGAAGGCGCTCGAGTTCCACCCCGACCGCAACCCCGACGACCCCGCGGCCGAGGAGCGCTTCAAGGAGGCGTCCGAGGCGTACCAGGTGCTCTCGGACCCGCAGAAGCGCGCGGTTTACGACCGCTACGGCCACGAGGGTCTGGAGGGGCGCGGATACCACGGCTTCGACGACGTCGGCGACATCTTCGACCTCTTCGGCGACCTGTTCGGCGGGCTGTTCGGCGGCGGGTTCAGGCGCGGAGCGCAGCGGATGCACCGGGGTGACGACCTGCGGGCCGACGTCACCGTCACCTACGCCGAGGCGCTCACCGGCGTGACGAGGGAGATTCAAATCCCCCGGGTGGAGCTCTGCCCCCGCTGCCGGGGGACCGGGGCCGAGCCGGGGCATCCCCCGAAGGCCTGCCCCGTCTGCGGGGGGCGGGGGAGGGTCGTGCGCCAGACCGGCTTCATGCGGCTGGAGACCCCCTGCTCCAACTGCCGCGGGACCGGTCAGGTCGTCGAGGAGCCCTGCGGCTTCTGCGACGGGTCGGGGTACACCCGGACCACCCCGCATCTCGAGGTGGAGATTCCCGCCGGAATTGACGACGGCCAGCGCATCCGTCTCTCCGGCGAGGGCAACGACGGCTCGGCCCCCGGTTTCCGGGGCGACCTCTACATCGTCTGCCGGCTCGAGCCCCACCCCGTCTTCCGGCGCAACGGCCGGGACCTGCTCGTGAACCTGGAGCTCACCTACCCCCAGCTCGCCCTGGGGGCGAAGGCGGAGGTGCCGACCCTCG
>DATKYS010000130.1 GCA_035528375.1 bacterium | reverse complement strand
AGCGAGCTATGCCCCTGGCAAATCCCCGCCCTACATCATGAACGGGCCGACCTGAACGGCGCGCCGTCGGTCGGCCCCTACGTCATCGCAGCATGGGTGACAGGTGCCGCGGGCGGGTGTGGACACCCGCCCCTACGTCATCCGCGAATAAAACCCGTAGGGGCGACCGGTAGGACGAGTCCTCCACGGTCGCCCGCGGATTACCGCGCAATCACCACGCGCCGGGTGAGCGTCCCGGCGTCGGTATCGAAATGCACGAGGTACACACCCGGTGGGAGCGCCGCGGCGTCGTAATTCAAATCGTGGCGCCCGGCGGCCATCTCCCCGTCGAGAAGGGTCGCAATCCGCCGCCCCGAGAGGTCGTAGAGCGAGACTGTTACCTTACCGTCCTCGGGCAGCGTGTAGTCAACGGTGAATGAACCGCTCGCCGGGCTTGGATAAACGGATAACGCTATCTCTCTCGCGGCCCCGGGGATGGAGACCGCCTCCGTGGGACCGAAGCGGGAGACCGTCCCGTCGGCCTCGATGGTTTCCAGCCAGTAGCGGTACTCTACTCCATATTCTACATCGGTATCCAGCCAGCGGATAGCTTCTCCTGGAAGCGCCCCGGAAGCCTCTTCCGGCTCGCTTACCCCAACCGAGCGCAGGACGCGCACCTCGGCGGGTGTCTCGCCATAAAAGCGCCAGTTGACCAGGACGCCCTCGTCGGTCGCGCCCACACCGAAGTCAACAACGTCCACCCCGCCGCCCAGGTCCACGTCGAAGTACCAGTCCAGCTCCTCGGCCCAGTACTCCCCGCCTTCCGAGTCCAGAGACTTTACCCGCCAGTAGACGCGCGCCCCGTCCTCGATGCCCCCCCTTATCGTATACTCCGACTCGCCGATATCCGTGACCTCGTTGTAGGTTAAAAAATCCGGGTCTGTCCCCCACCAGAGGGTGTAGCTCTCGAGCCCGTCGAGGTCGTGGTCCTCCCAGTCGAACGTAAAGGGAAATTCGTATATCGTGTCACCTTTTCCGGGGCTAAGCAGGTGAAAACGGCTGGGTTCGTACCGAGCATACTTCAAGTCTCCATTATCGCCATCGTAATACGAGATATGCGGATAATCGAAGGTATCAAGCACTATAGAGGTGAACTGGCCAACGTTCCCCTCTGAATCCACGGTCTCTATCCGCCATTCGGCGCCGTCCCAGTGGGCGTATTTCAAATTATAATTCGGGTAACCTATAAGGTCACCATATGAGATGTGGGGGTAGTCGTTGGAATCAATCGCCAGGGAGGTGTACAGACCCACGCTACCCTCTGAGTCCACGGTCTCTAACCGCCAAGCGGAGCCGTCCCAGCGGGCGTATTTCAAGTCCCAATCATTGCCTTCAACATACGAGATATGAGGGTAATTGGAGGAATCCAGCGCCAGGGAGCTGAAACCGCCCACATCTCCCTCCGAGTCCACGATTTCTATCCGCCAACCTTCGCCGTCCCAGCGGGCGTACTTCAAATGACTTATTTTAAACTCTATATTATCGCAATACGATATATGAGGATAATTGGAGGAATCCAGCTCCAGAGAGTTGAAGCTGCCTACCCTACCTTCCGAGTCAACAGTCTCAATTCGCCACCTGGAGCCATCCCAGAAAGCGTATTTTAAATCTTCATCCATTCTGAAGACATATGAGATATGTGGGTAACCTAAATCATCCAGCGCGAGAGAGGTACCAAAGCCTATATCTTCCACCGAGTCCACGGTCTCTATCCTCCACACATCGCCGTCCCACCTGGCGTATTTAAGAGTACAGTTGGTGTCGTCGTAATACGAGATACGGGGATAACCGGAGGAATCCAGCTCCAGAGAAGTGTACGTGCCTACTTCTCCCGCCGAGTCAACGGTCTCTATCTGCCAAGAGCTACCGTTCCACCGGGCGTATTTGAGATCAAGATTAGTAATATCGAAATATGAGATATGAGGATAACCATTGGAATCCAGTGCAAGGGAGGAAAAAGCGCCCACGTCCACCGTTGTCGATGGGTCCACAGCCTCTATATGCCACTCACCGGCCGAGGAGAATGAGGCCAGAAACAGCAGGATTACCGTTGAATGAAGCGCTTTCACGACACAACCACCCCTCTTACTCTCCCTTGACATAGCTAATTTAGTCCGAAAATAACCGGGCGTCAAGGCTTGGAGGAAAAATTCTTTCATAAAAGTCACATTTTTTTACCGTCGGGTTTTGACAACCATGAATGTTTGGGCTAATAAATGCTCGGGATTCCACGAAAGTGCAATTCACACCACAAAAGGAGAACGTGATGAAAACGCTGTACATAGCCCTCCTCGCCGCACTCGCCGCCGGCGTCATCGCCCTGGTGGCCTGCTCCGACGCCTTCTCGACGGACGAGGCAAGCCCCCTGGCCAATGACGCGGATAAGGTTTGCGGCCACGTTTACAAAGGCCTGATCCCACAGCCGGGAACAGCCGTGTTTGTGTTCAAGAAAGAGCCGGAGGAGCAAGAGTGGACATCCATCGGCGGCGTGAGCACGAATGCATATGGATACTACGAGTTTCATCTCGGCGACGAGTGGGAGGCCGGGTGGGACGGCATGGTGGATGCCACGAACGACTTGGGAACCGGCTACACGTTATTTTCGTACCCCCTACAGGGACCGGTTGTGGCGGATATTCAACTCTATTAGGGGGAATAACACAACAAAATCGAGAAATACAAAGACGGGGGCGACCCCGCCTTTTTTCCAATCACTTCTGACCCGCCTCACCGGCTGTAATCGTAGAAACTTTTACCGGACTTGCGCCCCAGGCGGCCGGGCCGCCTTTCATCGTTCCAGAATCGGGTCACTTGACCGTGAACGCCTTCTGGCCCAAAAACTCGCCGTCCAGGTAGAACTTCACGTTCCACTCGCCCAGGGCCCAGTTTCCCACGCTGGTGTAACCCTTGCCGCCGATGACGCGCTTGCTCGCGTCCTCGTCGGTGACGTCGAACTCCTCCTCCTGCACCCACTTCTCGCTGCCGTCGGGGAGGTACCACTTGGCGACGAGCTTGTGGCCGCCCTCGGGCGTGGCGGGCTGGATCAGCATGCTCACCTCCCAGACGATCATCTCGGTCTCGGAGTTGTTGAACTCGGTCATCTGGTTGACGTAGTCGCCGCGGTTGTAGTAGGCGATGCGCATGAGGCCGAGCCCGGTGGCGCCGGCCAGCTCGACCTCATCACCGGGGGGCACATCGCCGACCTGGAAGGTGGCCTGACCCATCGGTTCGCCGTCCACGGCGATTAAAAGCGTGTAGGTGCCGATGGCCCATTGCCCCGGCTCCTCGTAGCCCTTGCCTCCGGCGACCTGCTTGACTAGGGCGCCCTCGGGGATGGTGATGGCGCGTTCCTCGGTCCAGAGGGACTTGCCCTCGGGGTCGAGCCAGGTGGCGGTGACGGTGTGGTCGCCGGCGGACCCCTCGGCCAGGGAGAACTTCGCGAACCAGATGATGGTGTCGGTGTCGTCCTTGGCGAAGACCTTGACCGGCTCGGTGATGTCTCCGGCGTGGTGGAAGTCCACCCCGGCGAAGAGGATGGGCTGCGCCTGGGCGGCCTCGCCGGTGACGCGGAAAATCTCCTCGCCGACCGGGGCGCCGTCCAGGAAGAACTTGATGGTGTAAACGCCGGGCTCCCAGCCGCCGGGCTCGTCGTAACCCTTGCCGCCGACGACGGTGACGGGCTTGGGGGCGCCGACGGCGATCTTGCGCTCCTCGGTCCACTTGAGCGTGCCGTCGTGCCAGAACCACTTCGCTTCCACTCTGTGGCCCGCGCCGGGGTCGCCGGAGAAGGAGAGCTTCCAGACGACCACGGTGGCGCTCTCGGCGGGGAAGTTCTTGGTCGGGGTGGCGGGGTCCTCGGCGGTGGCGAGGGTCACGCCGATGAGCTTGAGGGGCTCCTGCTTGCCGGCGCCGCCGTCGGGGCCGCCCGAGAAAATGTTGCACCCGCCGGTCAGTAAGACGGCCAGCGACAGCGAGAGGATGAGGGTCTTGCGCATGGCGACCTCGCTTGGAAGCGCTTAATTATAGCTGGCGGGTTGTCAAGAGTCTACGCCGGGGTCCGGGGCGCGGCGGAATATCCTCCCCGCCGTCACCGCCACCAGGGAGAGGGTCAAGAGCCAGCCCAGGACGGTCTCGAGGGACACCAGAATCCAGCCGAAGGCGCCCGCGGCGAAGCGGAACCCGTCGCCGCAGAGCGCCGCGAAGGACACGCCCAGGTAGCCGAAGAGGGAGTAGATTTCGTAGTAGAGAATCTGGGGCGGGGCGCGCGTCACCAGGGCGATGTAGTTTACCGCGACGAAGAGGGCGGCGAAGACGAAGGTAATCACCAACGCGACGAGACCCAGCCGCCAGGGCCGCTCCCCGCCCCCGGTGACGAAGTCCCACAGGCGATAAAGGGCGCCCCGGGGGGGCGACGGGTCCGGCCTTCGGGGCGCGCCGGGGAACAGCCGCCGGACGATGACGGTGACGAACGAGACCATCACGAGCCAGCCGATTACCGCCTCGAGGGATACCAGTATCCAGCCCGACGCATCACCGGCGTAGGCGAAGCCGTTGCCTACGAAGGCCGCCAGCGAGATTCCGAAGTAGCCCAACAGGTCGTAGATGTTGGGGGTGGTGACGGCCGGCAGGACGTTCAGGTGGATGGCGAGGAGGTTGAGGCCGATGAAGAGGACGCCGAAGAGGTAGACGACCCCGCCGCCGGCGGTCAGCAGGCGGAGCGGCCTCTCCCCGTAGCCGGCGAAGACGCGCCAGAGCCAGAGGGTGAAGCAGTGCAGGGTGGGCTTCAATCCGCCGGCCCGCGCGGAGCGGCGGACGAGCGCGTGCTCCGTCTCCCAGGCCAGGTAGCGCACCCGGCCGGCGGACCTGGGCGCCGAGGAGTCCTCGAGCCTCCCCGCGGCACGGAGTAGCTTTCGCATTAAAGCGCGCCGCTCGGCGTCGGAACGGTCGCCGCCGACGTAATCCCGCCGGAGCGAGTCCAGCGCCTCATCCAACAGGGCGGGGTCGCCGAGCCCGGCGGGGTGGAGCGCCCCCAGGGCGGCCCGATCGGCCCCGTCGCCGTCACCCGAACCGGCCAGGAGCTCCGCGGCCTGGAGGTAGTACATGGCGGCGCTGGTCGGGTTTTCCCCCTCGATCTGCGCCGCCCGTTCCAGCAGGCGGTCCGGGTTCTCCAACCGGGTTATGTCCGTGTCTCGGTCCATCGTTCGTTTCATCGCGGCGGTTCGGCCAAGTATACCAGTTTGACCGGGGCGGTGAAAGGAGTGAAAAAGGGGAACCCGCGGGGTCCCCCCGTGCTCCGCCTCGACGTTTCGGGATTGCGCGCCAAGGACGGTACAAAAAGGGGAACCCCGCGGGGTTCCCCAGCTTTACCGGGACTGTGATTAGAACTCGACGGCCTTGATGGCACCCCAGGTGGTCGTGGTAACGGCACCCTCGACGTCGAAGACCCAGACGAAGTCGTCGGCCATCTCGTTGCCCTTGGAGTCGGCCAGGCCCGCGGCAACGGTGTTGGTGATGGTGTCGCCCATGGTGAAGTCATCGGTGGGATCGAAGGTGCAGACGACGTCTACGGGATCGGCGTCGTCTACGTCCAGGTCGCCGTCAATGGTGCGGTTCGGCGAGCCGAGGCCGAGGGCACGGTCGGATTGCAGGCTGGTGTCCCGTGCGGTGAAGTCAATGGTGTCGAGGTCAATGGAGTGCGCTTCATCCACGCAGTGGAAGACGATGTTCGAGTCGAGCGGCACGTCAATTTCGCCGTCGTCCGGATCCATGCCGCTCACGATGGGCGGTATGGTGTCTGGCTCGCCCTCGAAGCCGTTGATCGCGAAGAAGCCGGAGACACCCTGTGGGGCGCCGTTCTGGCGCAGGTTCCCGCCGTTCTCGACGAGCCAGTAGAAGTAGCTCGAGGTCCAGAAGAACTCCACCCAGTAGGTGCCGGCGCTGAGATCGAAGGAGCTGTCCAGCACCATGTCGGTCTGAAACATTTGGTAGCCCCAGCCGGTGTAGCCGGTGTCGGTGTCGGTGATGTCGGAGACGGTCTCGCTCCACTGCTCGGCGCCCGGAGCGCCGCCGGAGTCAACCCAGACGGTCACTTCGAAGGGCTGGGGATGGCCGCCGGTGAAGATGCTCCAGCAGGTGAACCCCTCGATGGTGGCGTCGTCGTCGAGGACGAAGTCGTCGGCGCAACGGTAGCCGTCGCTGCTGTTGTAGCCGTTGGTGCACAGGGCGAATTCGAAGGGGTTCTCCCAGAGAATGTCGTTCGAGGGGGGCGGCAGGCAGGTGTAGCCGCCGCCGGGCACGACCTGTCCGAGATCGGCGGGGGCGTCCGTGTACAACGCGCCCGCGAAGGCCAAGCTGACGGAGAGAACTAAGATAAGCGTAAGTGTCCTCATCATTCCCATCCTCCTTTGGATGTATTGGCTAGTTTACCCAATCCTTAAGAAAGGGCATAGGTATTATACAAACTCAAGGAACAGTAGTCAAATGGAATGCACTTTTTTTTTCGCAAATGGACTCTTTCCGTCAGACTTGCGGGAACTGGCCCTAGAACGCCGTCTTCAGCACGCCCCAGCTCGTTTCCTCCACGTCAAATCCACCGAATTCCCAAACGAAGTCCTCCCCCATCTCGTTGCCGAGCACGTCGGCCAGCGAGCCGTCCACGGTGGCGGTGTACCATCTGTCACAACCCAGCGGCTCGTCGGGGGTCCAGGTGCAGACGACATCCTTGGGATCGGTGTCGTCTATGTCCAGGTCGCCGGGGATTAAAGCGGCCGGTGAAACCGGGGCGCCGACGGCGGCGCCGGTCCCGATGGCGCATCCGCGACCCAGCGTTTCGTCCTGGAGGGTGAATGAGATGGTAGTTGAATCTACGCAGGATTGCTCGTCCTTGCAGTGAAAAACCACCTCCTCGGGAATCTCACACTCGCCGTCCCCGGGGTAGATGTCGTCCACGTAGGGCGGGGCGGTGTCCGTGTCCATCAGGTACCGGATGGCGTTGTTGAAGAGAATCCAGCCGTCGCCCTCCCAGTAGCGGTAGTCGCCGGGGTACAGGTTGATGCCGACCACGTTCTGGTCGGCGTTGATGCCCGCCAGGGCGTAGAAGTTGGTCAGGTCGGCCAGCCAGGTGACGCTGGGGCGGACGTCCAGGTATTCCCAGTACTCGATCTCGGTGATGGACTCCACGCCGTCCATGATCGGGTGGTCGGCGTCGTAATCCCCCAGACCCTGGCGGTCCTCCCGTCCCTGGGCCCTCCAGACGAGTTCCAGCGGGCAGTAATCGGTGTCGCTCATAATCCGGCCCGACAGCTCGAAGGGGTAACTCCAGCATAAATTTACGATGACCACGGCGCCGCCCTGGTCCACGTAGTCGGCCAGGTTGTTGCCCAGGGTCGTCTTGTCCTGGTAGGCGGAGTGGCTCCAGGTGAAGACGCAGTCGTACTCCTGCAGGTGGTCCACCGTGGGCGTCTGGCTGGTCCAGTCCTCGAGGTCCACCGTGTCGTAGAAGGGGTCGCCGGCGATGTTGGCCATGACGCCCGACGTCTGCCCCGGATCGGTGTGGCCGATGAGGAGATCCTGTGCGTAAACCGTGGAGAGGAAGACGGCGAGAAATACTAACATCATTCTTTTCATCTCTTTTCCCCCTTTTCTGGCTTATAAATGATGTTTCTCACACACATACAAAATACACCTTTTGGGGTTGTCGGTCAACAAAAAAGCCGCCCCGACCCGGGCCTCGCATTTGCGATGACGTAGGGGCGGACCTTCAGGTCCGCCCGCGGGCGACCGTGGAGGACTCGTCCTACCGGTCGCCCCTACGGGTCGGATTCGTGGCGATCGTCGAGCGTAGGGCGGGGATTCCTATTCCCGCCGCGCATTCATTTCACTTTCAACCCCCCGTAGAGGTGGAGCGCCTCGGGGTCGGTGAGCTCGACGACGCGGTCCAGGAGGAGGCGGTGGCGCGTCGGGCCGTCGGCCCCGGCGAATTTTGCCGCCAGCTCCTCCGTCGGCGGTTCCACCAGCCAGCGGGTGAAGAGCCCCTCTAAAACCTCCCGAGCCTCTTCGCAGACCCCGGCGACGGCGGGGTGCGAATAAAATCGTTCCCGGGAGAAGGCCTTGAACTCCGCGATGAGCCCGCCCAGGTCTTCGGGGTAGCCGATAATGGGATACTCGACCCCCTCGCGCTCGGCCTCGTCGAGCTGCCCCGCGGCGTGCCGGGTGAGGGTTCTTATTATCACGCCCAGGGTCTCCCGCTTGGGCGAGCGCAGGAAGAGGGCCAGGCGGTCCGGAAGCCCGCCCCGGTGGGAATCGAAGAGCCCCGCCTGGCGCATGTCCTCCGTGTCGTGGGCCAGGTAGGCTATCTCGTCGGCCAGGTCCACCACCTGAGCCTCCAGCGTCCGCGGCCGGGCCCAGGGCTCCCCCTTGGGCGCGTAGCCCAGCTCGGTGAATTCGGGGGGCAATGTGCGACCGCCGGGGTAGTCCGCCGGGTCGTAGCGCGTGTGGCAGAGGATGCCCTGGCGGGTGGGCCGCGTCAGGTCGAGGGCCTCCAGCACGTCCGCCACGCGCAGGGAGTGCTCGTTATGCTCGAATCCGCCGGCCCCGGCGCGGCGCATGATCCCCCGCAGGGCGTCCTCCCCGGCGTGGCCGAAGGGGGAATGACCCAGGTCGTGCCCCAGGGAAATCGCCTCGGTGAGGTCCTCGTTGAGCTTGAGGGAGCGCGCCAGGCTTCGGGCGACCTGCATCACCTCCAGGGTGTGGGTCAGGCGGGTGGTGAAGCGGGCGTGGGGCGGGCCGGGGATGACCTGCGTCTTGTGCATCAAGAGGCGGAAGTGGCGCGAGTGGAGGATGCGGTCGCGGTCCCGGGCGAACTCGGTGCGCAGGGGGTCGGGGAGGTAGGCGGGGTCGCGGCGCCGGGCGTCCCGCGACTTGGCCGCGCAGCGCGAGAGCTCCCGCTCCTCCAACTCCTCCCAGTCCTTTTTCCCGCGCGGTAAGGTCATGGGTCGTTCAGGTTGAAGGGGCCGACCTTCGGGACGGCCGGTCACAGAAAAAGATACCAGGCCAGGATGGCGTCGCCGGCCAGGTAGGCCGCCATCACCCCCGCGGCCAAAAACGGTCCGAAGGGCAGCGTCTCCTTTCGGGTGACGATTTTATAGACGGCGCCGTAGAGCGCCCCGGCGACCACGGCGATGAAGGCCGCCACCAGCACCAGCTTCCAACCCAGGAAGGCCCCGGACGCGGCGAGCAATTTCAAATCCCCGCCGCCCATCGCCTCACGCTTGAACACCAGCCGCCCCAGGACGGCGAAAATCAGCAAAAGCCCCCCGCCGACCAGCGCCCCGAGGAGGCTTTCGAGCGGTTCGAGACCGAAGGGGTAGAAGCTCGCCGCCAGGCCGAAAATACCCAGCCCCAGGCACAGCTTGTTCGGGATGACCCCCTCGGAGAGGTCGGTCGCCGCCGCCACCAGCAGGCCCGTGAAGAGGATGCAGCCCGTCACCCCGGCGAAGGTGAACCCCTCCACGGCGAAGACCCCCAGCCAGCCCAGGGCGTTGGCCAGCTCGACCACGGGGTAGCGCGGCGAAATCCGCTTCCCGCAGTGGGCGCATTTGCCGCCCAGGGTCAGATAGCTCAGGACCGGGATTTTCTCGTTGACGGTGAGCGGTTCCTTGCACTCGGGGCAGAAGCTCCCCGGACGCAGGATGGAGATGCGGCGCGGGATGCGGTAGATGAGCACGTTGGCGAAGCTGCCCACCACCAGGCCCAGGATCAGGGCCACGAAGGCGTAGACGAAGCTGGCCAAGGGGCGGGTCCCTCCGGCTCGCGAGTCCGGCCTTAGTTTACCACACCCCGCGCTCCGGTTGACGCGCCGGGCCGTCGGTGCTAGGCTTGGGGCGGAGGAATCCCCGTGTCGAAGGTCAGGCGCCTCGTGCCCGTGTTGTCCCTGGCGTTGGTCGGACTGGCGGTCTTCGCCGGGGTGGCCCTGTTCGCCCACCGGGCGCTGGCCGGGGTGGAGGAAATCCGCTCCGAGCTGTCGGCCATCGAGGACGACCTGCGGGCCCAGCGCCAGGCGCGGGAGAAGGTCCGCCGGCAGGAGCTGGGCATCCTGGGCGAGCTCCAGTTGTTACAGCAGCGCGCCGAGCGGGGACGGGCCAACCAGCGCCGCCTGCAGAAGGCCCAGGGCACCACCGCCGAGGCCGTCGCCGCCACACAGATGGAGATAGACCGCCTCGAGCGCCAGGCCGACGAGCGGCGGGACCTTCTGGGCCGGCGGCTCTCCCTTCTGTACATGATAGGCCGCGACGGCGGCTCCCGCTTCGTCTTCTCCGCCCGGGACTTCTCCGCCATGGCCCGGCGATTCCTCTTCCTCAAGGCCTTCGCCCACCAGGACCGCACCATCTACGACGAGATTCTGGCCGCCGTGGACGAGCAGGAGCTCAGAAAAGCCGACCTCAATGTGGCCATGGGAACCCTCGAGCGCCTCGAGGAGCTGGCCAGGGAGGAGCTGGCCCTCTACGAGAGCGACCTCGCCGAGAAACAGACACTCCTCGAGCAGGTGCAGCGGGAGCGCTCGGCCTACGAGGCGGTGATCCAGGAGAAGGAGAAGGCGGCGTCCCGGCTGCAGTCGAAGCTGGACCAGCTCGTGGCCGCCGACGCCAGCGAGCGCGCCGGGCGCGAGATGAGCGTGGCCGATATACCCGACTCCGACGTTTACAGCTCCAATATACCCAAGCTGCGCATCTGGCCCACCGAGGGGACCATCATCCGCTACTTCGGCCGCGTCGAGGACCCGCGCTACGGCACCACAACCAAGTCCGACGGCATAGACATCGCCGCCCCCGAGGGCCGCTACTTCGTGAGCGTCCTCCCCGGGGAGGTCATCTACTCCGACTGGTTCCAGGGCTACGGCAAGCTCCTGGTCGTCGCCCACGCCGACGGCGTCCATACCCTCTACGCCCACGCCCAGGACCTGTTGGTCGGGGTGGGGGACCGGGTGGAGGAGAACCAGCGGCTGGGCACCGTGGGCTCGACGGGCTCCATCACCGAGCCGGCGCTGCACTTCGAGATCCGCAAGGCCGGCCGGGCCGTGGACCCCCTGGTGTACCTGGCGGAATAAGGGACGACGGTGAAAGAACGCACGCGCCAGCTCTACTACGGTGATTGCCTCGACGTCATGCGGGGGATGATTCCGGACGCCTCCGTGGACCTCGTCTACCTCGACCCGCCCTTCAACTCCAACGCCACCTACACCGTCCTCTTCAAACCGCCGGAGGAGCTGGGCGACGCCGCCCAGATTCGGGCCTTCGAGGACACCTGGCACTGGACCATCCAGACCGAGCGCGAGTACGAGGAAATCCGGAATAACCCCTACGGCAACAGCGACCTGGCGAAGCTGACCGGCGCCCTGCTCCAGTTTCTCGGCCAGAACGACATGATGGCGTACCTGGTGCATATGGCGAACCGGCTGCTGGAGATTCGCCGGGTGATGAAGGATACCGCGAGCATATACCTCCACTGCGACCCCACGGCTAGCCACTACCTCAAGCTGGTGATGGATGCGGTGTTTGGGGTAAATAATTTCCGAAATGAGATTACGTGGAAAAGACGTCATGGTTTTTCTAGCGCAGTTCACGAATCAAATCGTTTTGGTACTTGTACAGATATTATTTTCTTTTATTCTAAGTCGTTAAAAGCGAAGTTCACACCCCAGTATAATAAGGATTCTAAGGAATATAAGGAATATGTCGCTAAATGCTTTACCTTAGTTGATGAAAACGGTAGAAGGTACCAAGCAACGAGCCTTACGAACCCAGCTTATCGACCAAATTTAATTTATGAATACAAAGGTTTTAAACCACCTGCTAACGGTTGGATGATTACAAAAGAAAAAATGGAGCAGTGGGATAAAGAAGGCCGTATCCACTTCCCTAAGAATAAAAATGGACGTTTACGGAGAAAAAGCTTCGTGGACGAACTCATGGGCATGCCAATTCAAAATCTGTGGGACGATATTGTGCAAATTGGTGCACATGATGCTGAACGCCTTGGCTATCCCACACAGAAACCCCAAGCTTTGCTAGAGCGCATCATCTCGGCCAGCAGCAACGAGGGCGATGTGGTCCTCGACCCCTTCTGCGGGTGCGGGACGACGGTCCACGCCGCCGAAAAGCTTGGCCGTTCCTGGATCGGCATAGACATCACCCACCTGGCGATAAACCTCATCCGCACCCGCCTGACCGCCGCCTTCCCCGGCATCGAGATAGAAACCCACGGCCTTCCGGCCAGCTACGCCGGGGCGCTGGAGCTGGCCCGCGCCGACAAGCACGAGTTCGAGCTGTGGGTGTTGAGCGAGATTGGGGCCATGCCCTATAAGGGCGGGCGAAAAGGGCCCGACACCGGCATTGACGGCTACCTCTTTTTCGGTTACCCCGAGGGGAAGAAGGTTCGTGACGGGAAAGCGTTAATCGAGGTTAAGGGGGGCAGTACCGGCGTCAAGGATGTGGGTTATCTGGACGCGGTGGTGGTGCGCGAGGGGGCGGACCTGGGGGCGCTGGTGAGCGCCCTCAAGCCCACGTCCAAGATGCGCGAGCACGCCGCGGGCAAGGGGACCGTAACCCTGGGCACGCGGGACTACCCAAGGTTGCAGGTGATTTGGTTGAAGGATTTAATGGAGGGCCGGGCGCGGGTGGAGTATCCCGAAGCGGGCCGCATCGAGTACACCAAGAAGGCCCCGCGCCACCGGCGGGAATATCAGGAAGAGATGGGTTCCGAATCGTAGAGGAGGACCCTATGGTCCTCCTCGTATACAGTCACGCCATTGATGTCTATGCAACTAAGAAGTAGTAAAAAAGAAGTATCTTTATCACTATCTTCTCGGGCTAGATCTTCTATGACGTGTTACCCTAACAGTACTTCCACTTCGAAGCCGTCTTATATGACTTCTAACGGTGACTGTTTTGGGCCTGTTTGAGCGTCGTCTGGACATTTCACCTCCTTTCATATATGCAAACTTTCTATGTATATTGTAACATATTTATATATGCATTGTCAAGGAAAAAATAAGTAGTGTCGGGTCTCCTGACCCGCCCGCCACTCCTCACCCCTACCCGTAGGCGAGTCTCTCCCCAGAGGGGAGAGGGGGGATTGTTTGAGGGCGCAACTAGACCGGCGGGCGTCGCGTAAGCTTATAACGTACGGCGGGCGGGACCCGCTTTGGACACCTTCCATCACACCCTGGAGTGAACATGGGCAAGAAAATATTCACCACCCTGGTCGTGGGCGTGCTTCTCGGCCTCTCCCTCTGGGTCATCGTGGGAGCGGGCAGCGTCGTCCTGGCCGAGGGGAGCGACGTCAACTCCTACCAGCTTCTGGCCACCTTCAACGCGGCCCTGCGGCTCGTGAGCCGGGAGTACGTGGAGGAGATGCCCTTCGACGAGCTCATCTACGGGGCCATTCAGGGGATGCTGGCGACGCTGGACCCCCACTCCATGCTGATGGACCCGCACCTCTACGACGACCTGCGGCTGGAGACCACGGGCAAGTTCGGCGGCCTGGGGATGCAGGTGCAGATAACCACCGAGGACAAGACGCTGACGGTTATGGCGCCCTTCGATGACACACCGGCGTCGCGGGCCGGCCTCATGCCCGGCGACAAAATCCTCGAGATTGACGGCAAGAGCACCTACGAGATGGACATCAACGAGGCGGTGGCGATGATGCGCGGCGAGCCGGGTACCGAGGTGACCCTCTCCATCTACCGCCCCGGCATGGACGACGTGATGAATATCACCCTGGTCCGCGAAGAGATAAAGGTGGACAGCGTCCCGGATCACTTCATGGTGGACGACGCCACCGGTTACATCCGCATCAGCGATTTTTCGGACGACACCGCCGAGGAGCTCACCTCGGCGATCCAGGATCTCACCGCGGAGGGGATGCGCGTCTTGCTTCTGGACCTGCGGAGCAACCCGGGCGGCACGCTCGAGGCCGCCATCGAGGTGAGCCAGATCTTCTCGAAGCCCGGGGATTTGGTGGTTTACACCGAGGGCCGCAACGCCGTCGAGACCCACACCGAGTACCGGGCCGCGGGGAACGGCTTCCGGACCGACGTCCCGGTGGCTCTGTTGGTGGATTCCGGCTCGGCCTCGGCCTCGGAGATAGTCACCGGCGCCCTGAGGGCCTGGAACCGCGCCCTGGTCTTCGGCACCACCACCTTCGGCAAGGGCTCGGTGCAGAGCATCTTCAACCTCTCCAAGCTCCAGCCCGGCGCCCCCGACGACATGGCCATCAAGCTCACCATCGCCCGGTACTTCACCCCCGACGGCGTCTGCATTGACGGCGTGGGCATAGACCCCGACGTGTACCTGGAGCCGGTCATCTACACCGGCTTCACCGCGCACTTCGTCGGGTCGGGCTACCACCGCGCCCTCGCCACCGAGTTCCGCCTGAAGCACGAGATTGATCCGGAGGGGACCTTCGCCTCCCTCACCGACGAGGAGCTGACCGGTCTCGTCACGGCCTTCATGGACGCCCAGGCGAAGCCCTTCGAGTGGGTCCCGGCCGAGCTCACGCCCGAGGTGCTCGATCAGCTCCGCCTCTACACGCGCTCCGAGATAATCGCCCAGATCGGCGGGGTGGACGGTCGCGCCAACGCCGCCCGCTTCCGGGCTTCCCGCGATTCGTGGATCGCCGAGGTCGGCCGGCTGATGAACGATGAGACCGCCCTCGCCCAGGCCCGCACCGCCACCGTGGTCAAGCTCGCCGAGCTGGCCGCCGAGGAGTAGATGACCCCGCTCCGGATGATTGCGGCTCTGGTCTGCCTTTCGGTCGTGGCCGCCACGGCCGAAAGCGTGGTGTGCCCCGTCTGCGGCGAGGCCTCACCGGCGGAGAACCTCTACTGCGCCACCTGCGGCGCCCGCCTCTGCGCGGAGGCCCTGAACGCCAAGGGGGCCGTGGTCGCCGTCCGGGTGGACACCGACCTCCGCTGGCGCGTGCCCGACATCAAGCCGGGGCTCACCGAGGTCTCGCCCCCGCGCTACCCCGGGTCCGGCTTCGTCGTGGACTCCGAGGGACACGTGTTGACCAGCGCCGAGTTCCTCACCGGCTGGCGCATGGTCTGGGTGCGCACCGCCGACGGCGAGGAGCGTCCGGCCGAGGTGGTGGGGGTGGACGGGCCCACCGGAGTCGCGCTGTTGAAAATCGAGGACCCGCCCCCGCCCGTGACCTGGGTTTCAACGGACGGCCTGGAGGCCAACGCGGCCCTGCACATCCTCGGCCTGTCGCCCGAGCTCGGCCTGGTGGACGTCCCGGCGTTGGCCACGGGGAGACGCGTCAGGAGCGGATTCACGCAGATAGAGCGTTCGTATCTCTTAGCCGCCGCCGTGGAGCCGTTCTGCTGGGGCGGACCGGCGGTGGACGGCGACGGTCGGGTGGCGGGTCTGGTGGTGGCGCGACCGGGACCATTCTCCGATTCGGGCCGGGCCCTGGTCGTGCCGGCGGAGCTCCTCCGCGGAGTCGTCGAGAGGCTCGAGGAGGGAGGGGGGATAGAGCGGCCCTGCCTGGGTCTGGTGCCCGTCGTGAACGACGACGGTCCGGGGCTCGTCGTCCGGTATCTCCTCCCCGGTTCCCCGGCCGAGGCCGCGGGGCTGGCGAGGGGCGATGTTCTCGAAACCCTCGACGGAGAGCCGGTCGGCGATCCCATCGTGCTGCAGACCGCCATGCTTGCACGGAGAATCGGGGAGACGGTCGAGCTGGGAATCCTCCGGGGGGACGTGGAGCTGACGGTGCGGGTCGTCCTGGGTGAGCGTCCCGCCGAACCCCGCCTGGGGGCCCACGACGCCCTTCACTTCTACCTGGGCCTGCAGACGGAGCCCGTGCCCGGCGGCGTCCGTGTGACCGGCCTCGTCCCGGACGGCGCGTCGGACCGCCTGGCCTACCCCCTCGAGATGCCGAAGATCTACCGCGCCCTGGCCGGCGCCGAGTTCGCCACCGAGGAGGACGAGGAACTGGAGACCCCCGGGGTGCTGGAGCGGGTGGTGGCGAAGAGCTACCTGGAGCGGAACTTCGCCGTCGGTCTCTTCTGGGGGCCGACGCGCTACGAGGGCAAGGTGTTCATCGTTCCGTTGAGCCTGCCGTTGATCGTCTGAGCAACGGCGTCCGGTGGGCACCGATTAAAAACCGATAACGTAGGGCGGGGTTTCCTAACCCCGCCGCTTTCAGGCCCCGACTCTCACCCTAGCCCGTCGGCGCGCAGCTCCCTGGAAGGGAGAGGGGAATGCGGATTGTGATGACGTAGGGGCGGACCTTCTGTTGGCCGCCGTTTCTACGTTCCCGTCCACCCCTCTCCCCGGCCCGACGGTTTGTCAGCGGTGGTGTAGGGCGGCCCCTCCGCGGGCCGCCGCGAATTGCGATGATGTAGGGGCGGACCTTCAGGTCCGCCCGTTTTTATCAGGCTGCCCTCACCCTCGGTCCCTCTCCCGGAGGGAGAGGGATGTCGCTTCGCCCCCCTCCCTGGCCCCGTGGGCGCGCCTATCCCTTCCGGCGAGAGCGCGGGTGCGACTCCCGGTGCGCCCGCTCCAGGCGGCTCACCTCCACCCTGGTGTAGCGCTGGGTCTCTGTCAAACGGCTGTGGCCCAGGAGCTCCTTGACCAGCCGCACGCTCGCCCCGCCGGCTAAAAGATGTGTGGCGAAGCTGTGACGGAGCCGGTGGGGCCCCGATGCGATGTCCAGCCCGGCCTCGGCGGCCAGCCCGGCCAGCAGCCGATTGACACGGTTCCGCTTCAGGGCCGAGCCGGGCCGTGAGCAGAAGACCGGGTCCGCCCTCTTCGGCTGCCCCAGCGCGTCGCGGTACCGCGTGAGCGCCCGGAGGGCGGTTTCGCCCACCGGCACGACTCTCTGCAGCCCGCCCTTGCCGGTAATTCGGACGTAGCCGGCCCGCAGGTCGAGCTGCGTCCATTCGACGGAGAGCGCCTCGGAGACGCGCAGCCCGGAGGCGTAGAGGAGCTCCAGGAGCGCCAGGTCCCGGAGCGCGCGTTGCGTCGGCGATAACCGCTTGTATACGGAATCCGCCTTGTCCTCCGCCCGTTCCAGGCGGCGCGCGGCGGCCGCGAGCAGCGCCTCGATTTCCTCAGGCCGGAGCGGCTTGGGCAGCGGCTCGGCGTGACGGGGCAGGGTGAGGTCCCCCAGGGGCCGGTCGAAAAGCCCCTCGGCGGCGGCGAAATTGGCAAAGGACCGCAAAGCGGCCAGGCGGCGGCGGATGGTGGACGCAGCCCGGCCCGCCTCCTTCTCCACGAGCAGGTACCCGACCAGCGCGGCCGAAGTCAGGCCGTCCAGCGGCCCGGTCCGCTTTTCGATGGAGCCCAGATCGGAGCGGTACGCCGCCACGGTGGCCGGCGAGTAGCCCCTCTCTCCGGCGAGGTGGGCCAGGAAGCGCTCGATCAGCTCCCGTCCGTCGCCCTCCTCCGGCACGCGCGCCTCCTTTTTTACCGAACGGCGGCCCGCGGAGAATTCATCCCACGGGCCGCCCCGAAGGCTACCTATCGGCGTAAACGGCCACCGCCTCGTCCACGGCTACCGCTCCCCCGACCCGGGGGTCACCTTTCCGGGATGTCGAAGTGCTGGACCCGGTGGTTGAACGAGTCCGCCACGTAGAGCCGCAGGTCGCCGGCGAAGACGCCCAGGGGGTTGGTGAAGGTCCCCAGGCGGTCGTCGAATGAGCCGAAGCTGTCCAGGAAGCCGCCCTCGGCGTCGAATATCTTCAGCGCGTGGAGCGTGGCGTCGGCCACGATGAGCATGCCCTCGGCGCAGGCGATGCCCGCGGGGTGCTCGAGGTGGTCCTCCCCGGCGGAGCCGGTGTACTCGGGCCCCTCGTCGAAATAATAGGTATAGAAGTAAATCCGGCCCGGCACCCCTTCCTCCTCCGGCGCGCTGGTGACCGCCAGGTAGGCGATTTCACCGGCCGAGCCCGTCAGAGCCACCCCCACGGGGTTTTCTATCACCTGGCTCTCCCCGTCGTAGAGAACGCGGCCGCCCATCTCGGGGTAGCCGCTCTGGTCCAGGAGGTAGAGCTCGGAGTCGTCCGTATCCACCACGAAGACGCTCCCGGCGTACGGCCAGTAGAGCATGTCCGCCGGATTGGTGAGACCGTCGGGAACGGTGATCTCACCGTTGTGGGTGCCGTCGGCGGGGTCGAAGGCGTCCAGGCGGCCGTTGACCGGGTCGGCCACGAGGAGGTCGCCCAGCTCGGGGAAGTACACGATGGTGGCCGGGAAATAGGGGAGCTCGGTCTCGTCGTCCAGGAAGGACAGGTCCCGGACCCAGACCGGCGGCGCCTCGAGGTCGGCCGGGTCGTAGGCCTTGAGCGTGCGGGCGGGGGGGTCCACGACGTAGAGGTATCCCTGGGCGACGACCACGTCCGACGGGCTGTCGAGCTGGTGGTCCCGGGCGCCGAAGCTGCCGACGCGGCCGGTGATACGGAGGTAGTCCGAGTAGACCGAATCGGCGACGAGGGAGAGGGTCTTCGTCTCGCCCGGCTCCAGGTTCACCGTGCCGGCGGCGGTGTAGGAAATCGCGCCGTCCTCGTATACGTCCACCTCCACGAAGCGGTCCGTGCCCGGCTCGCAGTCCAGGCTGCCCGAGGCGCCGTTCCCGTCAATCTCCAGTTCGTACCAGCGGTCCGCGTCGAAATCCGGCGCGGTGATTCTGACCCGCACCCGGTCCACGTCGAGCCCGCCCGACGGGCTCACGATTTCCAGGTCGAGGGCCACCCGGCCCGGCTCACCGCCGACACCCGTCAGGTCGCAGGCGACGAGCGCACAGATGACGGCCGGGACAGCGAAAAACGCAAGCGGTCTTTTCATGAATCCTCCCGGTTCGTCGGTGGTTACCAGTTTACGTCTATGTCAATCGTGGACCCCTCGCCCGACTCCTGGGGCTCGGCGGTCAGGTAGACGATGGCCGCGGTGGCGGCCACCGCGCCCACGGCGCCGACCAGGACCCAGGGGAAGGTGGCGGCGCCACCGGCTCCGCCCTCACCCACGCCCGCAGTGAGGGTTTCCAGGGCCGATTCGGCGGCGCTCACCCCGCCCAGGGAGAGTAGCTCGCCCGCCCAGGCCTCCAGCTCGGCGATTTCGGAGGAGGTGAGCGGAACCCCGGCGGTCGGCGTCCCCTCGGCGGCGACCGTGGTCTTCGTCTGCGGGCCGAGCACGACCTCGGCGGTCTCCGCGGCGTCCGAGGCGGTGACCTCGCCGAAGAGCACGCGGAAGGTCGTCGCCCCGTCCTCGGCCACCTCGGCGGTGAAAAGGGTCCCGCGCACGGCGCCCGAGGCGGTGGGGGTGGAGACGCGGAACCCGCGGGCGTCCTCCTGGGAGCTCACCACGGCGGCCAGCACCGAGCCGTAGAAGGTCTGCACCTCGTAGCTCGATCCCAGGGGCGAGACGCGCAGCTTCGTGCCCGCCTTGACCTTCACGTGGTGGCCGCTCCCGAGGACCAGCTCCGCCGAGGAGTTGCGCGAGGCCTCCACCACGTCGCCCGAGTACACCAGGTCGCCCTTGGCGAGATCGGTGGTGGACCAGCCGCGGGTCACGGTCACCTTCCCCACCAGGTCCACCACGCGGCCGAGGGACTCCTCGGCGAAGGCCGGCGGAGCCAGGATGAAGACCCAAAAGGCCGTCAGGGTCAGCCAGGGAATCAGCCTAAAGCGTCGGTACATGCCGGTCCTCCTTATTTCGTGTAAATACTTTAGGTGATATATAAATTTAAGAATACTGGTTTATATATGTAAAATTAAATTATTATCCAAGTCTTATCCCAAGTGTTCGCAGCATTTCGAATGTGTCTAAGAAGGATAAACCACCCTTAATACAAACATCGGGTATTTTAACCTTTCTTTTAGAGAACGGTTCAGAGATTTCTTGGGTAACTACAATACAGCCTTTTACCTTGGCGTATGCAACTAACCAACCGTCTGCACCACCGGCAAAAGTCGCTTTTGCTTCTTCTGTAAACTGGCTCTCACTATTTACCCACTTTATAATTTTCTTGTAAATTTGCACTACCTCATCTTCATCCGTAGACGCGAATGCATCTTGGAAATACCCTTCTACCCATGATGCTAGCTCATCTTTACCTCGTTCTAATTCATGCTTGACACGATCTATACTTCGAATACGACCAAGTGATGCGTACTCGACCAAACTATCCCAGAATCGTGGGACCAAATCGAAGGCGTAGTAACGACGTGCTGCCTCGATAAACACATTCGCATCAAGTAAAAAAACAGGTTCCCCCATTTACTATCGGCCTGACATTTCTATATGGGATGTGTAGCTCTCGAATGTATTCCCGTACAATCCGGTTAACTGGTAGGCTTCGGAGTAAAGTAGTTTACCTTCTTTGGTTGCTCGAATAACGGTAGACGCAAAACGCCGTCCGATTCGCAAATTTTGATTAGCATAGAAATCACCACCTTCTGGTTGAGGTACAGACTTTTGGCGCTTTGTATAAACTTTATAAAACTGTAAAAACGCCTCTTTATCTATCAGGTGAAGGTCCAACGCCCTACGTGCCACAACGAGGACGCTGACCTTAAATCGCCTGGCTAGTGTTTGGAACGGCTCTGTATCACTTTTTACGGAATCCCATACTTTACGTATCTCGTTTTCAGGAACTAGAAATTCTGCAGCTACCCGGTTGCACCGTTGTTCCATCGGGTCTTCTGCTGGCTGCATTTCACGTAAATCGAACGCAGCACTACTTCCCAAAAACACGTGTGCTATTTCGTGGGCTAGTGTGAACATCTGCGCGGCCTTGTAATCTGCACCATTAACGAACACGAGTGGGGCGTACTCATCCACCAGAACGAAACCTCGAAATTCGTTAGGGTCCAGCTTACGATGGGTATTATTTCCCACGACTCCATTGACGACAACCAGAATCCCCGCATTTTCCAGGTTTTCTCGCAGAATACTAAGCGCCTCCGTCCATGTGGGCTGTCGTGCAGCCCATTCTTCATCTAAGCCTAGTGTTTTTTTAATCTGTTTTGCAGTGGATCTAGGATGTTCTTCAAGTCGGACGGATTTTACGTATGGAAGGCCTTCCTGACCTTGTTCTATCAGGAATTCACGCATCCAGGACTGTCGCCGCTGCATTATTTGAATTGTTTCAAGAAGATTTGGGCTAGGTCTTTGCAGACCCTCATCACCAAGTGTTCTGAAGTGAGGAATGGGCAAGCGGTCTTGTGGAGGCTTTTCGAGGAAAAGGAAGCCTAAAGGTGTGTAAGTTGCTTTTGCAAATGTCTCCAATTGCCGTAGTGTAGGTTGACTCTCACCGGTTAACCACTGATGAATTTTAGGTATCTTTTTCTGTAGACCATCCTCCGACTTTTCGGAGCGATTCAAGGCCCAGCGTAATACCTCTTCTGTGACGGCCACCCTACTCATAGGTTTCCCTTCATTACCTGAATTCTCTTCAATTATTATACCACGTCGAGCATCCGGTTCCCAAGGGATTGCTCTTACCCCTCGCGCGCGGGTTCCAGTCTTTCACCCTGGAGTCGAGCTCGTCCTTTATAGCTCTTACCCCTCGCGCGCGGGCTCCAGGAGAACTTCGACATCGCCGATGACGAGGTCGCCGCTCTTACCCCTCGCGCGCGGGCTCCAGGTTTGGTAGAATACGATGGCGGGGAAGCCTCGGTCCCCCGACCAAAAAAGGCGGGGGCGGTCCGTGACCGTCCGGGGGGGCTTCGCGTCCGCGCGGCTCGGGAACCATCGCGGGACGGCGCCTTGTACCAACCGATCTCACCGGCCACCCGGCGTCTGATCGAGTCGGCCCTCGACGAGGACCGGATCGCCAGCGACTACACGACCCTGGCAACCGTGCCCGCGGACGCCCGGGCAGCGGGCGAGCTGGTCGCCCGGGAGCCGCTCGTCCTCTGCGGGCTCGAGGTGGCCCGGGCGGTTTTCGCCGCCGTGGGCCCCGAACTCCGCTTCGAGACCGCCTACACGGACGGGGAGCGGCTCGAGGGCGGGACGGTCTTCGCCACCGTGAGCGGTTGCCTGCGCTCGATTCTGGCCGCCGAGCGCGCGGCGTTGAATTTTCTCGGCCGGATGTGCGGCGTGGCGACGGTCTCCCGCGCCTGGTCGGGGGAGCTGCGCCGTGCCTGGGAGAAACTGCCCGAGGGCTCGCGCTCGCTTTCGCCGCCCCGGCTGGTGGACACCCGCAAGACCCTGCCGGGCTGGCGGGAGCTGGACAAATACGCGGTACGCGTAGGCGGGGCCTGCAACCACCGTCACGACCTGGCCTCGGGAATTTTGATCAAGGACAACCACCTGGCGGCGGCCGGCGGGGTGGCCCAGGCGGTGCACGCGGCCCGGGCCCGCTGCCCCCACGGGCTCGCCGTGGAGGTGGAGGTCACCGACCTGGCGCAGCTCGACGAGGCGCTGGACGCCGGGGCACGCATCGTCCTTCTCGACAACATGGACGATACGACCCTGGCGACGGCCGTCCTGCGCTGCCGCCGGGCGGGCGCGCTCTGTGAGGTCTCGGGCGGGGTGAGCTTCGAGAGCCTGCCCCGTCTGGCCGCGATCGGCCCCGACCTCGTCTCGGCGGGGGCGCTGACCCACTCCGCCAAAACCTCCGACCTGGCCCTCGACGTGCGCCCCGGGGGGACGCCCGATTCCTGATGACGAACGCCGGTGATTCCCGGCGAAAACACCATTGGGGAACCGATATGGCCGAATTTCTGCCGCAACTGTCCATCGTCTGGCGACCCGTGGAGTTCGAGAGCGTGGGCGGGATGGACACCCTCCACGCCGAGTACCTGCGGGTCATCTCCGAGGGCGGGCACGCCTGGTGGACCCAGCGCCTGAGCCTGAGCTACGTGAGGCTTTTGGACCGGGTGCTCACCGCCGGGAGACCGGTGAACCTCTATCCCCTGGACGACCCGCGGGTCGTCGGCCCGCGCATCTTCCGGCTCCGAGCCAGGGTGGACGCCGTTTTATTCAACCCGGACGGCTCCTTCCGCCGCCAGCCCGACGACAACATCCCCTTCCGCCGCATCCAGGCCGACGCCATCTACTCCGCGTGCTGGATCCGCCTCACCTCGATGGACGAGATACCCGCCGCCGAGATGCCCGACCCAAACGGCTTCGTCGTCCTCCCCTACGGGGACAACCTCCTCGAAGCGGTGCGGGGGCGGTTCTCCAAGGGGTTCATCGTCCCTACGGGGGAGTACGAGACCTTCCGCCGCACCACCCTGGCCTCGAGCCTGGACGTCATTGACGAGCTGGGCCGGGGGAAGCCCGAGGGGGTCGTGGAGGGTGCCGCGAAAAAGGCCGCCCCTCTCGCCGAATCGGTGTTCGATCAGAGCGACGAGGAGCTGACCTTCCGGCTCTCCGCCGACCGCGTGCCCCGGATGGCCGGCGCGGGAGACGGGGGGACCGTGGACCTCCGGCTCGACACGGGCGACCACTCCCTGGTGATTGACGCGCCCGGGCTCAGGCTGGGGGAGGGCGCCGCCGCGGAGTCCGAGGGGGAGATGAGCCTCCAACTGGGCGACCGGGGCAAAAGGGTGGTCCGCCACGAGGCGAGGGAGACCTTCCACATGGACCACCCCGTCGTCCGCAAGAAGGACACCGTCACCGAGGAGAAGCAGCTAATAGACCTGGGCATTGACTGGGAGATGCTCTCCCGGATGCGGTCGCGCATGGAGGAGATAGAGTCGGTCGCCGGCCCGCCCCTGGTGACGGAGGAGGAGGCCCCGCCGGAGCCCGAGCCGGTGTTCGTCCCCCCGGGAGAGCCGCCGGTTCCGGAACCGGAGGAAGCCTTCGCCGTTGAGCCCGTCGTCGTGGAACCGGAGCCCGTCGCGGCGGAACCGGTACGGGCGCAGATACCGCCCGTGGACGCCGTGCGCTCCCTGGACGAGGTGATGGCGGAGATGGTCTGGGAGACGCCCGCTCCCGACTCGGTGGCGCCGCCGGTCTCCAGGAAGGACCAGCCCGCCCCGGCTCTAACCTCGGAGGAACTCTCCGGCCTGGAGGTCGAGCCGACCCCGTTCCCCGACCTGCCGCCCCTGGCGCCCCCGATCCAGCGCTGGACGGTGCCCGAGGAATCCCTCGTCGGCCTGAACCTCCTCGCCGGGGAGCCGGAGGCCGCCGAGCCGGCCCCCGCCGACGCCAAGAAGCTCCTGATCCCCACCGTGGACGCCCTGTTGAAGAGCGTGGAGGCGAGGGACGCCCGGAGCACACGGCCCCGGGACGGCGAGGACCGCCCGCTGGCCCTGCCCCGGGACGTCGCCGCCTCCATCCGCCGCATCCGCGATCAGCTCGTCTTAGACAACGAGCAGATAGCCCACGTCGTCACCAACCTGCTCCTGGGCAAGCACGTGATAATCAGCGGACCCACCGGCTGCGGCAAGACGACCCTGGCCCGGATGCTGCCCGCCCTCGTCTGGAACGTCTACCCCGAGCTCGTGCAGTCCCTGTCGAGCTGGGGCCCCGAGGACCTCCTCGGCCAGGTGTACCCCCTGCCCGACGGGGGTGTCGCGGTTTCCGGCATCCTGACCCGCACCGTCCTGAAAAACTACGCCGCCGCGGACGACAGCTACGCCCGCACGACCTACCGGGCGCCGAACGGGGCACAGTACTCCGGCGTGTGGCTGGTCCTGGACGAGCTGGACAACTGCGACTGGCCGTCGCTCCTTTCCGACTTCCTCGCCTCGAGCGACGCCTCGGCGCTGAAAATCCCGGTCTCCGGTTCGCCGGGGGAGTACCTGGACATCCCGCTGCCCCTGGACTTCCGCCTCATCGCCACCTTCAACTCCCAGGACGGGCTCAGCGGGGTCGAGCAGCTCTCCCAGAGCACCCGGCGCCGGCTGGCCTTCGTCGAGCTACACTCGCCCTCGGATGAGGAGACGGAACGGGAGGTCGTGCGCCGGAAGGTCCAGAACCTGGTCTACGAGCAGCTCGGCCTGGCGGTGAAGGAGACCGAGCTCTCGGGCCAGATAGAGAACTCCCTGTTCCGTCTGGTGCGGTTGGTGCGCACGTTCCACGACATCGGCACCGCGCCCCTGGTGACCATCCTGGCCGACATCCAGGTCGAGGCGCAGATGGGGCTCGACGCGTGGAAGACGCTGGACGAGGCGGTGGCCACCAACCTCGTGCCGCTCTTCTCGCAGATACACCCGGCCCACCTGCGCATCATCGGCAACCTGGCGGCCAACGCCCCCGAGCGAATCCTGGCCTACTTCTCCCTCAACCTGCCCAAGCGCTACACCGACGAGAACTTCTGCGAGCAGCTCTACGACTTCTGCGTCTTCCTCTACCGCACGGCGCGGTACCGCTCCGACCCGAACGCCGAGGAGTTCAAGGAGATAGTGGACCTGGTCGGCTCGGGCATCCCCCGGGGCAAGGTGGGCTACCTGGTCTCCAGCCTGGAGCCGCGGCCGGACAACCTGGCCTCGAGCCAGCTCCCGGCGATAAAGCTGGGCACGACGCTCTTCGAAACCATCCGCTCCCTGACGCGCCTGGTGAACCGGGGCGAGTGACGGGGGGTAAACGCCCATCCGCGGTGGGATCGAAGCCCGGGGGAGCAGGTGCCGTAAGAGGTGTATGGATATGGCCGTCCGCTGGCGGATCGAGCATCCGGGTAAAATCGGCTCGACCTCGGATACGGTCCGGGATCGGGCCCGCGCCGGAGAGCCCGGAGGGCTCGTGGTCGTCGCGGAGACCCAGACCGCCGGCCGGGGGCGGGGGGACAACGTGTGGGTCAGCCCGCCGGGCGGACTCTGGTTCAGTCTCCTCCTGAGGCCCCGCCTCGACGCCGCCGACGCCGACCTCCTCTCCCGGATGGTCCCCGTGGCCCTTCACCCGGTCCTGGACCGCTACGTCCCGACGAAAATCAAGCCGCCCAACGACTTTTTCACCCGGGGGCTCAAGTACGGCGGCGTGCTGGCTGAGACGGAGCTCCGGGGCGGGAAGGTCGTCTACGCCGTCATCGGTGTGGGCCTCGACGTTAACTTCGAGCGGGAGCGCCTCCCGGAGGAGCTCGCCCGGACGGCTACCACCATCCTCTCCGAGACCGGCCGCCAACACCCCCTCGACACCCTCCTGGGCGAGCTTCTCACCTCCCTGGCCGAGGCCTACGAGACCCTCAAGCACAACCCGAACGAAATCGCCGACCGTTACCTGGCCCTGTTGGCGATGTACGGGACGGGCGTCTGAAGGGGCGGGCGATAAATTAAGTATCCCGTAGGGCGGGGATTTGCCGGGGGCATAGCTCGCTGCGCTCGGTTCCTATCCCCGCCTAAAAAGACCTCACGATGACTACGAAACTGCCTCAACGCAAACATCCGCGACTACATCGGGAAATCCACCCCGACCCGTCGCGGGTTTCGTCGTCCCCCTAGAAGCGGACCGCGGGGTCCGTTTTTGGTATCATCGCCGGGAGGGGGCGGTCGCCACAATGCAAGTCGTCTTCAGCGAGCGGGACATCGAGCGCCGGGTCGGGGAGCTGGCCCGGGAGATTAACAGCGACCTCGGCGGGGGGGCGCTCCTCGTCCTGGGCGTCCTCAAGGGCTCGATCATTTTCTTGTCGGACCTGGTCCGCCGCCTGGAAATGCCGCTGCGTTTCGAATTGGTGGCGTTCTCCAGCTACCGCGACGGCGACGAGCCGGGGGAGCTCCGCTTCTACGGTGAGCTGCCCCACGCCCGGCCCGGCGAGCGCATCCTCGTCGTCGAGGACATCGTGGACACGGGGCGGACGCTGGGGGAGCTGCGGCGCTTCCTGGACGCGCACTACGGCCGCCCGGTGTCGGTGTGCGTTTTTGTAAATAAGCCGGGACGCCGGCGCCGACAGGTTAAGGTGGACTACACCGGCTTCACCTACGCCGGGGACGGGTTCGTGGTGGGCTACGGGCTGGATTACGCCGAGCGTTACCGAAATCTCCCCTTCATCGCCGTGCTGGAGCCGGAGGACAGGTGAGCGAGCGCGCCTCCGAACACGACGCCTGGTACGAGGAGAACGCGGAGGAGTACGCCCGGCAGTTGGACCTGGTGCGGGCGCTCCTGCCCCTCCACACGCGGGGGCTGGAGGTCGGGGTGGGCACTGCGCGTTTCGCCGGGCCGCTGGGCGTCCGGGTGGGGGTGGACCCCTCGCCGGACATGTGCCGTCGGGCGCTGGAGCGCGGCGTGGCCGCCGTCCGGGGGGTGGGGGAGAGGCTGCCCTTCCGGGACGGCGTCTTCGATTCCGCCCTGCTGGTCAATGTTCTCTTCCTCCTGGGCGACCGGCGCCCAGTTCTGGAAGAGCTCCGGCGGGTGCTGGAGCCCGCGTCGGCCCTGGTGGTCGGGGAGACGGACGCCGCCACCCGCCTCGGGCGGTTCCGCCGGGAGCAGTACCGTGAGGAGCTGGAGGTGCTCGGCGTATCGTTCCTGGCGGCGGAAGAGCTCACCGAGCTCCTGCGGGAGAGCGGTTTCCTGCCGGTGGCCGTGGCCCAGACCCTCTTCGGCCCCCCCGAGAACCCGGCCTCGGTTCCGGGATGGGAGGAGGGTCACGGCCGGGGCGGCTTCGTCGTCGTCAAGGCCCTCGCCTGAACGACCGCCGTCGAGTGGGCGTCATGAAACGTCGGCGGAGCCGAGCCCGGGAGAACGCGTGAACGACCCCATCGACGGGCTGGTGGAACGCTACGAGGCGTGGTTCGAGGAGCATCCGGCGGCTTTCCGGCGGGAGCTGGAACTGCTGCGCCGATTCTGGCCCGACCGGGGCCGGCGGCTGGAGCTGGGCAGCGGTACCGGGCGCTTCGGCGGCGCGCTCGGGGTCGAGGTCGGCCTGGAGCCGTCGGCGGCGATGGCCCGGGCGGGAAGGGCGAGGGTGCCGTTGACGGTCCGGGGTCGCGGCGAGGAGTTGCCCTTCGGTGACGGGGTCTTCGACGCCTGTCTGGCGGTGACGGTGTTCTGTTTCGTGCCGGACCCGGTTGCGGTTCTAGCGGAGATACGGCGGGTCCTGACGGGCGGGGGGGTCCTCCTGGCAGGTATCGTGGACCGGGCGAGCGCGTTGGGGCGGCTCTACCTGAAAAGACAGGGCCGGGACCCCTTCTACTCGATGGCCCACATCCTGTCCGCCGAGGAGCTCGGTGAGGCGGTGGAGTCTGCCGGTTTCCGCGTGGCGCGGTTCGCTCAGACCCTCTTCGGCCCCCCCGAGAACCCGGCCTCGGTGCCGGGATGGGAGGAGGGTCACGGCCGGGGCGGCTTCGTCGTCGTCAAGGCCCTCGCCTGAGAGGTGGACCGAACCCCCTCCGAGATAGCGGCGGCGGGCTTTTGTTGACTCTTTTCCGGCGCGCTGGTAATATTCCCGCGCCGGTGAGCGCTTTTGCGTGCAACCCGCGCGCCCGTTTGGGCGTAAGTCGAGCGTGGGACAAACCGGCGCCCGACAAGGAGCTCCGCTGAATAAAGTACTGAAAGCTATTCTCCCCTGGATAATCATCCTCGGCGCGGCCATCCTGCTCCTGCAGCTCTTCGCCGGCCCCTCCGGCGGCGATGAGATAGACTACACCCTCTTCTACAGAGAGCTCGAGGCCGGCAACGTAAAGTCGGTGGTCATCACCGACTCCGAGCTCCACGGCGTCCTGAAGACCTCCATCGAGAACCCGGCGCAGAAGGGCCACACCTTCACCGAGTTCACCACCAGCGTCGCCGCCGTGGACATTGATTTCCTGAACAAGCTGGCCGAGCGGGGGGTCACCGTCTCCGTTGACCAGAGCCAGGGGACGTTCCTTTCGATCCTGTTCACCCTGGGACCGGTGGTCCTGATAGTCGTCCTGTTCGTTTTCATGATGCGGCGGATGCAGGGCGCGGGCAGCCAGGCCATGTCCTTCGCCAAGAGCCGCGCCCGCCTGGTCAACCAGTCCAAGAACAAGACCACCTTCGATGACGTGGCCGGCTGCGATGAGGCCAAGGAGGAGCTGGTCGAGATAATCAGCTTCCTGAAGAGCCCGAAGAAGTTCCAGAAGCTGGGGGGTAAGATACCGCGGGGCGTGCTTCTGGTGGGTCCCCCCGGAACCGGCAAGACGCTGTTGGCCCGGGCGGTGGCCGGCGAGGCCAACGTTCCCTTCTTCTCCATCTCCGGGTCCGACTTCGTGGAGATGTTCGTGGGCGTGGGCGCGGCGCGGGTCCGCGACCTCTTTTCCAACGGCAAGCGCAACGCCCCCTGCATCATCTTCGTGGACGAGCTGGATGCCGTGGGGCGCCACCGCGGGGCCGGCCTGGGCGGCGGACACGACGAGCGCGAGCAGACCCTCAACCAGCTCCTCATCGAGATGGACGGCTTCGAGAGCGAGTCCACGGTCATTTTGATGGCGGCGACGAACCGGCCCGACGTTCTGGACCCGGCGCTCCTGCGGCCCGGGCGCTTCGACCGCCAGATCGTGGTGGACCTCCCCGACATCCGGGGCCGCGAGGAGATTCTCAAGGTCCACGTGCGGGACAAACCGCTGGCCGACGATGTTGACCTGCGGCGCATCGCGCGGGGCACGCCCTTTTTCTCCGGGGCCGACCTGGCCAACCTGGCCAACGAGGCGGCGATTCTGGCCGCCCGCTACAACCAGACCTCCATCACCCAGGAGATTTTCGAGGAGGCGCGCGACAAGGTCTTGATGGGCCCCGAGCGCCGCTCCCGCCAGATAGACGAGGAGACCAAGCGCGTCACCGCCTACCACGAGGCGGGCCACGCCCTGGTCAGCATCCTTTTGCCCGACTACGACCCCCTGCACAAGGTGACCATCATCCCCCGGGGCCTGGCGCTGGGGCTGACCATGCCGCTGCCGGAGAAGGAGCGGCTCAACCTGGACAAGTCGTACCTCGAGAAGCGGCTTGCGGTGCTGATGGCCGGACGCGCCGCCGAGGAACTGGCCCTGGGTTCCACCACTTCCGGCGCCGCCAGCGACATCAACCAGGTCACCGACCTGGCCCGCAAGATGGTCTGCGAGTGGGGCATGAGCGAAAAGCTCGGCCCCCTCGCCTTCGGCAAGAAGCAGGAGGAGATTTTCCTCGGCCGGGAAATCGCCCAGCACCGCGACTTCTCGGACGAGACCGCCAGAATCATAGACGGCGAGGTGCGGGCCGTCGTGGAGTCCGCCTACTCCCGCGCCACCGAGCTCATCAAAAAGAACCTCGACAAGCTGGAGGCCATCGCCCGGGCGCTCATCGAGCGCGAGACCCTGGAGGGCGAGGAGGTAAAGGCGCTGGTCCGGGGCGAGGAGCTGCCCCCCGACGACCGTCGGCTGCCCCACCTGCGCGAGGAGGAGAAGGCCCGGCTGGAGGCCGAACGGACCCGCACCCCCGAGGAGAAGGATTTTGCCGAGAACATCGGCGTCTGGCCCGGTGACGAGCGCCGGGAGAGCTCCCCGCCCCTGGGCGACGACCGCAAGAGCGACCTGGAATAGTCCCCACCGGGGATTCATCCGACTTGAAAAAAGGGGGGGATTCCCCCTTTATGCTTTGATATGAAACGCCACCCCCGCGTCTGCCGGATTGACTCACCCGAGGACGCCGCCCGCCTGATGCGCCGGGCCGGCGTCTCCGACCGCGGCGTGGAGCTGATGACCACCAAGCTCGGCTTCCACGTCTTTCACCTCCGCGACGTGCCCCACACCGCGGCCACGATTCTCAAGCAGGAGGCGCTGGCCGCGGGCGCCGAGGCGGCGGTGCACAGGGGACTGGTCGTCCGCGGGGTGGAATCCACCGACGTGGTGCTCGGCGGGACGCGGCGTCAATTGGCGCTCATCACGGAAAAGCTCCGGGGCCAGCAGTTCGGCCTGGGCGCGTTGGCCGACGAGCTGGCGGAAACCCTCGCGGCGCTCGACAGCATCCCGGTCTGGCACGTGCGGGACCGGGTGCTGGACCTCTCCCGGCCCCTGGTCATGGGGGTCGTCAACCTCACGGGCGATTCCTTCTCCGGGGACGGCGTGGGCGACGACGTGGGGGCGGCGGTGGAGCGGTGCCGGGCGATGCTCGTGGCCGGAGCGGACATCCTGGACCTGGGGGCCGAGAGCTCCCGACCCGGCGCCGAGCCGGTGGACGCCGAGACGGAGATAAAGCGGCTTCTACCCGTCGTAAAGGCCCTGGTCGCCGAGACCGACGCGGTCGTGTCGGTGGACACCTACCGGCCCGAGACGGCGGCCCCGGCGCTGGAGGCGGGAGCCCATATCGTCAACGACGTCACCGGGATGCGCGGCCTCGGCGGCTCCGGCGGTACGGGGCGGGCCGTGGCCCTCTTCGACGCCGGGGTCATCGTCATGCACATGCGGGGCACCCCCCGCGACATGCAGAAGAACCCGCACTACGAAGACCTGGGCGCCGAAATCCACGCCTTCTTCGCCGAGCGCCTCGAGGCCGCGGCCGCCGACGGGGTCCGATTCGAGAGCATCGCCCTGGACCCGGGCATCGGCTTCGGCAAGCGGCTGGAGGACAATCTGGCGCTGTTGAACCACCTGGAGTGGTTCGCCGGCTTAGGGCGACCGCTGGTGGTGGGGGCGAGCCGGAAGTCCTTCATCGGGGCGCTCACGGGGGCGTCCGTGGAGGACCGGTTGCCCGGCACTATAGCGGCGCACACGGCGGCCGTCCTGCGCGGGGCCCACGTCGTCCGTGTTCACGACGTGGCCGAGGCGCGCCAGGCCGCCCTGGTCGCGGCGGCCGTCCGCGAGGCCGGTCAGTGAGACGTATCGTCGCCGCCATCGCCCTGCCCGTGGGCGTCGGTCTCTTTTTAGGTGTAGCGGCGCTGGTCGTCGTCCTGGACTCGGGGGAAGAAGAGCCCGTTGGAACCCCCGCCGCCCTGGCGAACGCCGAGCGGGCCCTCTTCACCGAGGCCCTCCTGGTGACGCTGGCCGAGGGGGAGCTGAACGCCTTCCGGCTGGGCGGGTTGGACGAGCGGCCCCTGGCCGCCGACCCGGTCCGGCGCCACGTCGCCCTTTTCGCTTACCGCGGCCTGATGACCGAGCTCGAGTCCCTCGGCCCGGTCATCGCATCCAGGGGGGAGGACGTTCCGCTGAACGAAGTGATAGGGGTGTGGTCGGTGCACCTGAAGGGTGTGGTGGGCTGGCTCAGGACCCAGCGCGAGTACGCCCGGGACCCGGGCTTCGTCAAGTACGTGGAGCGGCCGCTGACAACCGACCGGCCGTACATGGTCGAGGTGGACCGCCTGGTGGCGCGGGAGGATTACGATCGGGCGGTGGTCCTGGGGCGGATGGCGCTGGAGCAGCGGACGTTGGCCTGGCGCCGAGCCGAGAGCCTGTCGTCGGCGGCCATGCGCCGGACGGTCCTCGAAAACGGCGGGGAGTAAGAATCCCCTCCCCCTTCTGGAGGGAGGGCTGGGGAGGGGGGTGCAGCTATCCCCTCTCCCTTCTAGGCTCGCCTACGGGTTAGGGTGAGGGCTGCCTGTCCCCTCTCCCTCTTAGGGAGAGGCTCGCCTACGGGTTAGGGTGAGGGTCGGGTGTGGGATTTTAAAAAAACGGCGTCCTGCGGTCTCCCTCTCACTGTGGGAGAAGGGTTAGGGGTGAGGGCTACCTTATAAAATGGCCCCCTCTCCCTTCCAGGGAGCGGCGCGCCGACGGGAATGAGGGTGAGGGCTACCTTATAAAAGCGGCGGGGATAAAATCCCCGCCCTACGTCATCGCAAGCGAGCGCCTTCGTAGGGGCCGACCTTCAGGTCGGCCCGCGGGCGGGTCTAAAGACCCGCCCCTACATCATCGCAACCGGCGAGACACGGACCGGGGCGGTCTCCCTCTCCCTGTGGGAGAAGGCTAG
>DATKYS010000129.1 GCA_035528375.1 bacterium | reverse complement strand
CCCCCTCCACCCCCGGTGACGTCGATTACGACCGGCTCCCGGGGTTGCATGAACTTGTAGGGCACGGTCACGGTGACCCAGCTCTGGTACTCGGCCTCGGGCACCGACGGCAGCGTCCAGGTGCCGATGAGCGCGCAGATGTCGTGGGCCAGCTCCAGGCTGCCGGTGGTGTTCTCCACGGGGATGCAGCCGGAAATGGTGCCGTCGGCCTCCAGGGTGAACATCACCCGCATGTCGCCGACGATGCTGGAGTCTTCGAAGTAGAAGTCGTTGTAAGCGTCCACGACGGCCGACTGTCGCTTGTAGAGCTGCTCGGAGATGACCTCGGGGTGCCGCTGGGACGAGCCGGCGGCCGGTCCCTCAACCTGAATCAGCTCGACCCCTTCCTGGATCACCTGAAAGTCGCTCACGGCGGCGGCCGGGAGGACGACCAGGAGCACGAGAGCCAGTGAAATCAAACGACCCATCTTACGGTCACCTCCGTAAAAGAGAAACGCTAATCCTCGACGCGGCCGGAGCCGAAATAGATCGGGTAGGTAACGACCACGTCGTGGTCTGTATCCGTGTCTTCCAGGGCGCTGAACTTCCAGCCGGAGATTTTCTTTGCCACGTCGCCGGCCAGGCTCACCGCACCGGTCGTGTTCTCCAGGACGCTCACCCGGTCCACGGTGCCGGCGTCGCCGATGACGAACTCGAAGGTTATCGTCCCCGAGAGTCGGGGGTTGCCCAGAAGATAAACGTCGTAGATGTCCTCGAGTTCCCTGAGCTGGGGGTTGATCTCCTTGTCTATCCAGTACGGGCGCCGGCGCGGGTGCAGTTCCGCGCCCTCACGGAGCGGTCTGACCTCCAGGGGCGAGTACCGCACGTTGTTGGTGAAGACGAAGGGGTACACGCAGGTCACACGGCCGGGGTGCTTCTCGTCGCGGTTGGGGACGAAGAACCAGTGGGAGACCTTGTCCACCAGCGCGTCCACCAGGTCCGGATTCCGCAGGCTCTGCTCCACCACCTTCACGTCGCAGACGTACCCGTCCTCCTTGATGGTGAAGCGGAGGACGAGGCTCCCCTCGACCCGGCCGCCGGCGTCCAGGTACTCCTGGTACACGTACTCGAGGCGGCTCGACAGGTCGTGGATTTTGGCGTTGATGCGGTTGGGCAGACGCGAGTCCGACTCCGCCGCCGGGCCGGTTGAGGAGATGAGCTCCTGGTCGGCTACCCGGGCCACCCGGATCTCGGTGTCGGCGAGGGCGGCGCAGAACGCGAAGAACAAGACGATTGGTAAGGCCCGGCGCAAATCCACCCCCGTCCCGAATCGCTTGGGATAGTATAACGCATTCCCGGCGTCCTTTCCAGACCCCGGGGCTCTCGGGCGATGAGCGCCGCGTCAGGAGAAGACCAGCCCACCCCCCTCGGCACCCACCTTCACCGTGCCGCCGGAAGCGTAGCGGCCGTCCAGAATCATCCCGGCCAGCTCGTTGGTCAGCAGGCGGTTGACGGTGCGCCGCAGCGGCCGGGCGCCGTAACGGGGGTCGTACCCCTGTTGCACCAGGAGCTCCTTGGCCGCGGCGTCAATCTCGAAGCCTATCCCCTGCTCTTTTAACAGCCCCCGCACCTCGTCCAGCAGCAGCTCCACGATCCGCAGGAGGTCACCCCGGGAGAGGGGGTGGAAGACGATTATCTCGTCCACGCGGTTCAAGAATTCCGGGCGGAAATGGTTGGGCAGCTCGTCCAGGCACGCCCGCCGCATCTCCTCATAAACCTTTTCCTCGCCGTCTGTGCCGATGCGCTCCGAGAGCTCGAGGATGCGCCGGGCCCCGACGTTGGAGGTCATTATTACCAGCGCGTTCTTGAAGTCCACGGTGCGCCCGTGGGAGTCGGTGAGCCGGCCGTCGTCCAGGACCTGCAGCAGGGCGTTGAAGATGTCCGGGTGCGCCTTTTCGATTTCGTCGAGGAGAATCACCGAGTAGGGCTTGCGGCGCACCGCCTCGGTGAGCTGGCCCCCCTCCTCGTAGCCCACGTAGCCCGGGGGCGCGCCGATGAGCCGGGTCACGGAGAATTTCTCCATGTACTCGCTCATGTCTATGCGGGTGACGGCGGCCTCGTCGCCGTAGAGGAACTCGGCCAGGGCCTTGGCCAGCTCGGTCTTGCCGATGCCGGTGGGGCCGAGGAAGAGGAAGGAGCCCTGGGGCCGGTCGGGGTCGGCGAGGCCGGCTCGGTGCTGCCGGACGACCCGGGCCACGGCGCCCACCGCCTCGTCCTGGCCGATGACCCGCCGGTGCAGGTGCTCCTCCATGTTGCGCAGCCGCTCCCGCTCGTCGGCGGAGAGCTGGGTGACGGGGATGCCGGTCCAGCGGCTGACCACGCGGGCCACGTCCTCGGGCGTCACCAGGGAACGGCTCACCGCCTCGGTCTTTTTCGTATTCCACTCTTCCTCGGCGATGCGCAGGCGGTCCCGGAGCTCGAGGACCTTGGCGTGGGCCCGGGCCGCGGCCTCGTAGTCCTGCTCGGCGGAGCGCCCGCGCTCGTCGGCCCCGTGCTCCTCGACCTCGGCGCGCAGCCGGGCCAGGTCCGGCGGGACGACGAGGTTGTCCAGATGGACCCGGGCCGCCGCCTCGTCCAGGCAGTCTATGGCCTTGTCGGGGAGGAAGCGGTCGCCGACGTAGCGGGCCGAGAGCCGCGCTGCGGCCTCCACCGCCTCGCCCGAAATCTTGACCCGGTGGTGCTCCTCGTATTTGGGGCGCAGGCCCTCGAGGATGGCCACGGTCTCCTCCACCGTGGGCTCCTCGACGAGCACCGGCTGGAAGCGGCGCTCCAGCGCGGCGTCCTTCTCGATGTGCCTGCGGTACTCGGCGAGGGTGGTGGCCCCGATGGCCTGGAGCTCGCCGCGGGCCAGGGCGGGCTTGAGGATGTTGGCGGCGTCTATGGCGCCCTCGGCGGCGCCGGCACCCACTATCACGTGCAGCTCGTCCAGAAAGAGGATGTAGTTACCGCCCTCGACCTCCTTCAAGAGCTTCTTCAGCCGTTCCTCGAACTCGCCTCGGTACTTCGAGCCGGCCACCACCGCCGCCAGGTCCAGCAGGATGACCTTCTTGTCTAAAAGCGACTCCGGCACCCGGCGCTCCACGATGGCCTGGGCCAGCCCCTCGACGATGGCGGTCTTGCCCACGCCCGGCTCGCCGATGAGCACGGGGTTGTTCTTCGTCCGACGGGAGAGGACCTGTATGACGCGGTCTATCTCCTCGTCGCGGCCGATGACGGGGTCGAGCTTGCCCCGGCGGGCCAGCTCGGTCAGGTCGCGGCCGAAGGTCTTGAGGGCGGAGTCGGCGTCCTCGCCCGCGGGCGCGCCCAGCTCGGCCAGGAGCTCGGCCGTGGGGATGTGGAGAGCGGCCAGGACGCGGTTGGCGCCCGAGTTGGAATCCGCCAGAATCGCGGCCAGGATGTGCGCCGGTCCGGCCTTCTTCCCCTCGGTCCCGGCCACGGACTGCGCCGCCCGGTTGATCGCGGCCTCGGCCCGGGGGGTGAACGAGAGCTGGGCGGTCCGCGCCGGCTTGGTCAACAGGCGCTTGAGCTCGTCGGTGACGGCGTCGAAGGTGGCGCCGCGTTTGATGAGGGCCGTGGCGGCGTCAGTGCCGATTTGGCGCGCTATACCCGCCAGGAGGTGCTCGGTGCCGATGTAATCGAAACCGAGGGTTTTCGCTATATCCTGCGCGGAATGAACGACTTCCAGGGCGTTGGGGTCCAGATGCCGCTCCATTTTCCTCCGGTTTTTCAAACGAAAAAGGACGGTCCGGGGAGGGTAAAAGCAATAAGCGTTCCAGGGTGGCGGCGTTGATAGGCGCTCGTAGGGGCGGACCTTTAGGTCCGCCCGTTTTTTAATGGTGGCCCTCACCCTTTGCCCCTCTCCCACAGGGAGAGGGAAACCGTGGGCCTCTGTTTCGCCGTTCCCGGCCTCGACCCTCACCCCAACCCGTCGGCGCGCCGCTCCCTAAAAGGGAGAGGGAAACCATTGCACCCCGCACCCCGGCCAGTAGGCGAGCCTCCCCCCAGAGGAGGGAGGGAAAAACGGCCGATCCGCCGCCTTTTTTTCACCGTCGGGGAGCCGCGCGGGCGCTACTTGTCGGCCGACCCGCCGAAATCCGACTCCACCTCGTGCTGGTGGTGGTGCGACTTCTCCCCCTCCGGCAGGTTGCTGAAGAGGTGCCCCATCTTCTCCTGCTTGGTCAAGAGGTAGTGCAGGTTCTCGTCGGTGGGGTCCACCTCCACGGGCACGCGCTCG
>DATKYS010000128.1 GCA_035528375.1 bacterium | reverse complement strand
ACAGTACGCGGGCCCCCCTCTCCCCGTGGGAGAGGGGATGGGGGTGAGGGCTGCCTTTGTAAAAATCGGGCCGACCTGAACGGCGCGCCGTCGGTCGGCCCCTACGTCATTGCAACCTGCGAGGCAGGGGATGGGTGAGTGGCAAATCGCGGCGGCCCGCAGGGGATGCATCCCACGGGGCCGCCCTACATTTGGGCGCACGGCGGTTTATAATCCGGCGGGCGGGTCAGGACACCCGCCCCTACGGCTGCACATCTCGGTTCAAATCCGTAGGGGCGACCGGTAGGACGAGTCCTCCACGGTCGCCCGCGGCCTCCCTCTCCCTCCGGGAGAGGGATTGAGGGTGAGGGCCACCTTAAAAAAAACGGGCCGACCTGAACGGCGCGCCGTCGGTCGGCCCCTACGTCATCGCAAACCGGGGTGATGGTCGATTCGCGGCGGGGTTAGGAATCTGCGACCGAAGGTAATCCCCGCCCTACGGCAACGGCATCCCCCTCCCCCCTTTGGGGGGAAGCGCGCTTGCGGGTTGGGGAGAGGGGCGGGCCGACCTAAAGGTCGGCCCCTACGTCATCGCCGGCCCGGCCCTACAGCGCGAAAACCGCCCCGAGACGCAGGTTCAGCGCACTCCCGGCGTAACCGTCCTCCCCCTCGGCCCCCACCTGGGAAAAGGAAGCCTCCAGCCCCCAGCGCGGGTTTTTGCCGAATCCGGCCCCCAGGGTGTAAACCTGCCACAGCAGCCGCTCGGCGTCGTTGTCCTTGACGGGGTAGGCGGAGAAGAACGCCCCGACGTCGAAGGAGAAATCCTCCGAAAGGTCCCAGGCGAGGCCGACTCTCCCCCGCAGGCCGTCGGCGAGGCGCGCGGCGTAGTCCTGCCCCTGAACGCCCCGCAGCTCCGCCCCCGGCCCGAAGAGGTAGCCGCCGGCCGCCACCTCGAGCACCGACTTGAGCCCGCCCTTGTCGGTCAAGGGCACCGCCAGCCAGAGGTCGGCCTCCCAGGGGAGTCCCGGCCCGCGGCCCAGCTCCGCCGGTCCCGAGGCCCGGAGGCCGAAGCTCCAGCTGCCCTCGCCGTAGCGCAGCCCCAGCCGGCCGCGCCAGCCGAACAGCGCCCCCTCCTCCGCTCCCCCGTCGGGCTCCTCGTAGCGCCAGCCGCCGTAAAGCCCCTCGGCCCCGAGGCCGAAACGCAAGCGTTCCCCGTATGAGACCGCACCGTTCAGACCCCAGAGGTCGCCGGAAAGCGCCAGCCGCCGGTCCCCCTCCTCCAGCAGGTAGGCGAAATCGCTCCGCCGCACGACGGCCCCCGCGAAGCCCCAGCCACCCATCGCGCAGTCGAAAGTCATCCCGGCGCTCCCCAGGCCGACGCCCCCCCCGTAGGCGTGGTCGCCGCCGCTCGAGACGGCGAACCGCTCCATCCGCCCGCCCAGGATCGCCGAGAGCTCCGCGCCTTCCGCGAGGCCCGCGGCGCTGGGGTCGTCGGCCGGGTCGCCCGTCACCGACCCGGGGAGGGCCGAGAGGTCCACCGGCTCGCCCAGAGCGTTGTAGGCCGCGGTTTGCCGGGCCGAGCCCTCGACGAGATAGTGGGCGCACGCGGTGAAAAGGAGAAATGTCAGGGCTGGAAAGATGAACGCTCGGCGCACCGGCCGCCTCCCGGTCAATCGTACTCCACGGCGTTACGGCGGTCCTCGGGCGGTGCGCCCGGCGGAAGGAGCTCCGCCGCGTCGGGATCCACGCTCCAGACGAGCGCGCGGTCGTCGGCGTTGATCACCAGCCACAGCCGCGACCCGTCCCAGGCCAGGCCCGAGGGGAAGCCCTCGGTCGCCGGGAGCGGGATCCGCCCCAGAATCTCGCCGCCCGTCGTCAGCTCGATAATCCCGCGATGGGACAGGAGCCAGAGATTTTCGCCGTCGTAAACGAGCTCGCGGCCCTGGCCGACCACGTACTCCCCGCGCGGGGCCGCCTCGCCCAGGCGCCAGAGGTAGATCACGCCCAGCTCGTCCACCAGCCAGAAATCCTCCCCCACCCGGGCCAGCCCGGTCTGCCGCCAGGACGGTAGCTCGATGTACCGGCGCCCGCCGTAGGGCTCCCCCCAATCCTCTACGGCTTCGAGGTCGGCGGTATAGCGCCAGAGCTCGGCGCCGCTCCCGGCCAGCCAGAGGTGCTCCCCGTCCCACATGGAACCGGATACGCCGGAGGGGGCGTCACCCGCGGACGAGAGGGTACGCGACCGGGGGTCGTAGCGGTGGAAGCGACCGGAGGGCAGGCTGGTGGTGAGGATCAAGTCCCCGCCGACGAACTCCAGGCTGCCGACGTAGTCCAGGGGCAGCGCGGCCTCCGCCCGGAAGGCCGAGTAGTCGTAGAGCCAGGGGTGCCAGGGCGGTCCCTCCGCCGGCTGGGGCGGAATCGCCGCCTGGACCGCGAGGGCGGCGAGTAATAGCGGGATTACGAATTTAACCACTTTCCTCCAAAAATATCCGGCCCAGGGTAGAACCGTGGGGCATATGCCGGGACAAGGGCCTCCGCGCGTCCCCCCCCTTTGGGGGGAGGGCTAGGGAGAGGGGTGTAGCGGCCTCCCTGCGATACACTACAGCGCGATGGCCAGGCCCAGGGCGAAGGTGTAGCAGCGCCCCGCTCACCCCGGATGTACTGGTCGCGCGCGTGGAAGTTCAGACCCAGCACGTCGCCCAGCGGGAGAATTACGTCGCCGTAGAAGCCGATGGTGAAAACCCACTCGTCCAGCTCGCCGCCGGCGAAGTAACCGTCCAGCCGGGTCTCGCCCAGCATGAAGCCGGTGTAGTAGGCCACGGGGTCGTCGAAGCTCCCGTAGCCCACCAGGCCCGCCAGGGTGTGCATCCCGAGCGACTCGCCCTCGGGCTCCAGCACCTCGCCCGTGGCATAGCGGTAGGTGGCGCCCAGGTGCAAAAAATCCGACAGGGGGAACCGGTTGAGCGTCAGGCCGAACTCGGTGCCCAGGAATGAGTCGAAATCGAAGGTGGGGCCGATGTCGAAGGTGAGCCAGAGCGCGAGGGGCGGCGCGCCGTAGTCGTACCCCACGTCGGCCGAAACGGGGGGGAGGAGTATCGCCGCCGCCGGGAGAACGAGCACCCACCGCAAGGACGAACCTCCGGGGTGATTAAACCAGTATACACGGACCGGGGGGAAACGACCAGCCCCGGTCACCCCTGCAACTCGCCCAATTCATCCGGGGGCGGCCCCGCCTCGTCGTCGCCCCCGCCGCGCCTGCGGCCGATAAACTCCTTGAAACCATCCACCACCAGCCGGACCTCCTCGGCCTTGAAGAGGCCGAAAACCTTCAACAGGAGCACGAAGAGCCCCAACGCCCCCACCCGGCCGATGATCCCCCACCAGCCGAACGGCAGGAGCGTCGTCCCCAGCCAGAGCACGGTCGCCAGGAGCACGACCTTGACCACCACACCCAGGTCGTAGTCTATGCGGTACTCGCGCTGGGAGAAACGGTAGTGGACGACGGCCATGACGCCGAAGCTCAGGAGGGTGGCCACCGCCGCCCCCGTCACCCCCCACAGGGGGATGAGGAGGAAGTTGAGCCCGATGTTCGCCACCACGCCGATGGTCGCCGTGTAGGCCTGGTACTTGGACTTGTGCACCACCGAGGTCCCCACGGTGAAGACGATGTAAAGCCCGTAGAAGCAGTGGGAGAGGGCGAGGATGAAGACCGAGCTCCAGGCGCTGTAGAAGGGCCAGGTCGCCATGAGCTTGACGATCTCCGGCGACATCACCCCCACGGCGAAGCAGAGCCCCACGGACGCCAGCGTGAAGAGCGTCAGCACCGCCCGGTAGACCCGCTTGGCCTCGGGCTGGTGGTAGACGCTGAACATCAGCGGGCCCCAGGCGAAGATGAAAGGCTGGATGAGGCCCATGCGCACGATGAGGGAGAACTTGTACGCCAGGTCGTAGAGGCCCACGTCCACGAGCGTGGGCAGAGCCCCGGCCAGGACGTCGCCGCTCTTGGTGACCATCTCCCCGAGTCCTTTTTGGGCCACGAGGGCGAACTTGGTCACCGGGGCCACCAGGCGCAGGATGTAGCGGTCGGCCATGGTCAGCACCCATCCCGCCAGCCCCGCCGGAATCAGCGGCAGGCCGAAGCTCGCCAGCCGCCTCAACTGTGTCCAGGAAAGCCGCGGCCGCATGTGGCGCAGCGTGATGACCAGGAACACCGGGATGAGCACCAGGGCGGCGTAGAACTGGGCCTGGATGATGCCCAGCGGACCGGCTTCCAGGACCACCACGAACAGGATGTTGAACCCCATCACCAGCCCGAACCGCAGGACGTTCAGGATGGAATAGATGCCCGGCCGCTCCTTGGCCCGGATGACGGAAAGCGGCACCACCCGGACCATCACCAGCACCTGCGAGGCGGTGGCGAACTGGAAGTAGACCGTGTAGTCCTTGGTGCCGAAGAACAGGTCGGACAGGCCGTCGGAGAAGGGGAAAGTCAGGGCGAAGATGGCGCCGGCGGCCGCGAGCTGGAAGAGGAAGGTGGTCGTGACCAGGGTGCGCCGGGATTCCTCGTCATTCTCCTCGAAATAAACCTTGAAGAGGGCGCTGTCCACGCCCATGCGCATCACTATCTCCAGCACGGTGATGTAGATCATCACCATGGCCACGACGCCGTAGTCGTTGGGGGAGAGGTAGCGGGTGTAGACGGGGATTAAAAGAAAGCCCACGGCGTGGGAGATGAGCCCGCCGAGGCCGTAGATGACGGTGTGCTTGAAGGTCTTCTTGAGGTGGTCGAGCAAGGAGCCGGCGCCGCCGCGGAGAAGTACCGCCAAAGGGTAGCATAAAACGGCCCCGGCGGACGAGCCCCACCGCGGACCGCGCGATTTGCCATCAACGCGGTTATGCCTATGTAAGGCGGCCCATAGGACGAGTCCTCCACGGGTCGCCGCGATTCACCCTCCACGTGGTTGCGCTGACGTAGGGGCCGATATTCAGGTCGGCCCATTTTTTCTAAGGAAGCCCTCACCCTTGGTCCCTCTCCCACAGGGAGAGGGAGACCGCTGGCCGCCGCGATTCACGATTGTTGCGATGACGTAGGGGCCGATATTCAGGTCGGCCCGCCCCCCTCCCTAGCCCTCCCCCCAGAGGGGGGTGGGGACCGCTACAACTCTCACACAAATCCTCCCCTCCATCGGGCCCGATACGGTGATTCCCCCACCGGCCGACCGACCCCCCTCCCGTGTGTTAAAATCCACCCGTTCGTAACCCGCGAGGTGAGCGCATGGACTACCTCCTGACCCCGGAGCAGACCGAGATGCGTGACCTGGCGCGGCGGATCGCCGAGGAGAAAATCCGGCCCGTCGCCGCCGAGTACGACCTCCGGCAGGAGTTCCCCTGGCCCATCGTGAAAATCTTCGCCCAGACCGACCTCTTCCGCACCTTCATCCCGGTGGAATACGACGGTCTAGGCGGGGGCATCTTCGAGCTGGCACTCATAACCGAAGAGCTCAGCCGGGGCTGCGGCGGCATCGCCCTGGCCCTGGCCGGCACCGCCCTCGGCGCGTACCCCGTCATCCTCTTCGGCACCGAGGAGCAGAAAAGGAGGCTCCTGCCCGCGGTGGCAGCCGGGGAGAAGCTCTGCGCCTTCGCCCTAACCGAGCCCGATGCCGGCTCCGACGCGGGCGCCCAGAAAACCACGGCAAAAAAGGTCAAGGGCGGCTACCTCCTCAACGGCACCAAGCAGTGGATAACAAACGGAGGCGAGGCCAAGATCTACACCGTCATCACCATCACCGACCGCGCAAAGGGCTCCCGCGGCATCTCCGCCTTCATCGTCGAGGACGGGACCGAGGGTTTCAACTACGGGAAGAAGGAGGACAAGATGGGCATCCGCGCCTCCTCGACCCGCGAGCTCTCCTTCAACGATTGCTATATCCCCGAGTCTAACATCCTCGGCCGCGAGGGCATGGGGTTCTCCATCGCCATGCGGACGTTGGACCGCACACGGCCCGGGGTGGCCGCTCAGGCGGTGGGCATCGCCCAGGCCGCCCTCGAGCTGGCCCTGAATTACGCCCACCAGCGCATCCAGTTCGGAAAGCCCATCTCCAGCTTCCAGTCCATCCAGAACATGCTGGCGGACATGGCCACGGAGATAGAAGCCGCAAGGGCGCTCATCTACCAGGCCGCCCGGCACATAGACTCCGGCGCCAGGGACATATCCAAGGTCAGCGCCATGTCCAAGCTCCTCGCCTCCGACGTCGCCATGCGGGTCACCACCGACGCCGTGCAGATTTTGGGCGGCTACGGCTACATGAAGGACTATCCGGCGGAAAAGCTCATGCGCGACGCCAAGATAACCCAGATCTACGAGGGCACGAACCAGATACAGCGCCTGGTCATCGCCACCAGCATGATCAAGGAGCTGGTCTCGAAAAGATGACCCGGCCATTCCAGGTAAACAAACAAACGGGGCGGTCGAAACAGCCTTTCATCACAGAGCCGCAAACCGTTACCATTAACAAGAACTCGTCTTCAAAGCAACCGTTCCATGTAACACCTGCAATCCAGCGGAAGTAAAAAACCACCCACCGGGCCCGAACCACCCGGGCAATCCGCAGCCCTTACGAGAAACCGTCACCCAGTGCTCTCAATCTCAGCGCAAGAACATCCCCCGTCGAGGCGAAACGATTCCATCTTTTTGACCTTTCCTACTTGCGGCTGTTAATAAACAAATAAAAATTAATGAAGGGGATTAGTAGGAGTAGGGGTGTGGAAATGACGAACAACCGTGGTGGTTGGTGTATGGATGCAGTGGGGGCGGCACTTCGCGATGACAGGGGATGTTGAAGGTAGAGTGGATGGAAAAAGGGGGTTTTTCGCAGGAGAACGTTAGTTTTTCGGGGGTTGTGACGGTGAGCGGCGATGTTGAAAACTTGTTGACAAAAGTGGACAGATAGGTCAGTTTGAAGGGGTGCCAAAGGTATAAACAATGGGTGGGGCGTAATCAACATTCAATACCTTCGGCTTCAACAATTCCCCTGTGACGCGCGTGATTTTGTTAACTTGTGTATTTTTTTCGAGTTGCAGGGCGGGATGAATCCGTAAGTTCGAGTTTCGGGTTCGGATGAAGGAAAGATGCTCCAACATTTGTTGACGGGAGGGAAAAGGATGGGATACGAGTTTCTCCATCTGGAGAAAAAGAGCGTTGAGAGCGGGCTTCCGTACTACGAGCTCGTCATTGACCGGCCGAAGATGAACGCCCTGAACCGGGAGCTCCTGGTCGAGCTTTCGGAATGCTTGGACGGGCTGGACGACGAGAGGCTATCCGCCCTGATCGTGACCGGTGCCGGTCGCGCCTTCGTGGCGGGGGCCGACATTTCCGCCATGAGCGGCATGACCAAGAAAGAGGCGGAGCAGTTCAGCCTCCTGGGTCAGGGCGTTTTCTCCAAGCTGGAGGCGCTGCCCTGCGTGACCATCGCCGCCGTGAACGGCTTCGCCCTGGGCGGGGGCTGCGAGCTGGCGCTGGCCTGCGACCTGCGCATAGCCTCGCGGGAGGCGCAGATGGGGCAGCCCGAGGTGAAGCTGGGGCTCATTCCCGGCTTCGGCGGCACCCAGCGCCTGGCGCGCCTGGTGGGACCGGCGAAGGCCAAGGAAATGATTCTGCTGGGCGGGAACTACACCGCCGAGGACTGCCTGAAGATGGGGCTAGTCAACGCCGTCGTGCCGGCGGAGGAGCTTCTCCCCCAGGCCCGTGAATGGGCTTTTGCCGCGGCGGCGCGGGGGCCGGTGAGCGTGGCCGCCGCCAAGCGGGCGATACACTCCGGCGTCTGGGGCGACCCGTCGCAGGCGTATAAAAACGAGGCGTCCGCTTTCGGCGCCCTCTTCGGGGAGCGCGAGGCTACCGAGGGGATGACGGCCTTCGTGGAACGCCGTCCGGCGAAGTTTGTCGAGTGACGTGGAAATTTCCTGGGTCTGCCTCGATTTCGGCGGCGTGTTGAACGACGACCGAGCGGCGCGCGGCGCCATGATTTCCCTGGCGGCCGAGCTCGTCGGGGCGCCCGTCGAGGAAGTCCGGGCGGTCCGACGGGAGAAGGGTTCCATCCTGGCGACCCTGGAGCACTACTCAGCCGGTCCCGCGGCCTTCGCCGTCCTGCGGGAGCGTTTCGAGGGGCGGATTTTGGAAAATCCCGCGGCCATCGGGGCGCCACCCTACGGCGACGTCCCACCCGCGCTGGAACGGCTGACCCGAAAATACCGCCTCGCCCTGGCCAGCAACACCGTAGGGACCGCGCGGCCCTGGCTAACACGGCACGGACTGACGGAATATTTCAGCCTCCTGTTCCTCTCCAATGAGGTGGGGTACCGCAAGCCGCAGCCGGAGTTTTTCTCTGAATTAATTGCGGCCTGCGGGGTCGAGCCGGGCGCGACGCTCATGGTCGGAGATAGGACGGACACGGACCTGGCGCCGGCGCTTTTCGCGGGGATGCGGGCGGCGCTCGTCCGACGCTTCCCCCGGCCGCTGCCCGGCTACGAGGAATTGAGGGAAAAGCTCTTCGCCGAGGTCACCGACCTGGGAGAATTGGCCGACCGGTTGGGGTGTTGACGGTTTTTTCACCCTCTGATTGCGATGATGTAGGGCGGGGAATCCTTTCCCCGCCGCCTTTTCGACGTTCCCGGTCCCTACCCTCACCCTAACCCGTCGGCGCGCCGCTCACTGGAAGGGAGAGGGGACCATCGCAACCCTCACCCCGGTTGCGATGACGTAGGGGCCGACCTTTAGGTCGGCCTGTTTTTTATTTAGTAGACCTCACCCCTAATCCCTCTCCCACAGGGAGAGGGGACACACGGCAGCCCCTCACACTAACCCGTAAGCGCGCTTCCCCACAGAGGGGGGAGGGGATTCGCTTACGACACCCATAAAAGGTATAATTTCAACGGTCCATTCAACTTCAAGGTCATGGGGGCGTAGTGGCCGAAGCTGGTAAAAGATTGCGGGAGCTGGTTCCGCAGTTGCGGGCGGACGAGCGCCGCCTCCGCGAGCACGCACACGACGCCCTCGCCCGGGCGGGGCAGGTTAAAGCCGACAACAACGCCTACATCAGCCTGATCGAGGCCAATCGGTTGGACGAACGGCTGCGCGAGCTGACCTCCCTTACACCGAAGGTGAAAGCGAGGCTCCCGCTATACGGCGTCCCCCTGGCCGTCAAGGACAACATCTGCTGGCGGGGCGCCCCGACCACCTGCGCCAGTAAAATTCTCGCAAACTACCGCCCGACCTACACCGCCACCGTCGTCGAGCGCCTGGAAAAAGCCGGGGCCGTCGTTCTCGGCAAGACCAACCTCGACGAGTTCGCCTTCGGCAGTTCAAACGAGACCAGCGCCTTCGGGCCGGTCACCCACCCCCGCGACCCGTCGCGCATCCCCGGCGGGTCATCGGGAGGGAGCGCGGTGGCGGTGGCCGCCGGCTCCGTGCCGCTGGCCCTGGGGTCGGACACCGGCGGGAGCACGCGCCAGCCCGCGGCCTTCTGCGGCGTATACGGCCTCAAGCCCACCTACGGCCGCCTCTCCCGGCACGGCCTGGTGGCCTTCGCCAGCTCCATGGACCAGATCGGCATTTTTGGGAAAAATCCCGACGACGTGAGGCTGGCCTTCGAGGCCTGCGCCGGGCCGGACCCCGCCGACGCCACCAGCGCCCTCCCGCCCGATAAGCTGCCGGGGAACTTCGACCCCTGCGCCGGTTTCGCCGTGGGCTACGTCCGCGAGCACCGTGACGCCGAGGGTATCCAGCCGGAGGTCGCAAGGGCCTTCGACCGCCTCCTGGAAAAATTCGCCGGGATGGGCTGCCGCATCGTCGAGGTCTCCCTCCCCTCCGGCGTTCACTCCATCGCCGTCTACGTGCTCACCGCCCTGGCCGAGGCCTCGGCCAACCTGGCCCGCTTCGACGGGGTCAACTACGGCGTCCGCGTGGAGGAGATGCCGGAAGACGTGGTTTTCGGTCCCCGCGCCGACCGCCTGTTGCGGATGTACGCCGCCACCCGGGGCCTGGGCTTCGGGGACGAGGTCAAGCGGCGGATCATGCTCGGCACCTTCGCCCTGGCCGAGGGGTACTACGACGCGTACTACCTGCGGGCTCAGCGCGTGCGGACCAAAATACGCCGGGAGCTGGACGACGCATTCAACCGGGTCGGCCTCATCGTCTCCCCCACCTTCCCCACCACCGCGTTCAAGCTGGGCGAGATTTCGGGCAAGCCGCTGGCGACCTTCCTGGGCGACATGTTCACCAACCCGGCGAACCTGGCCGGCCTGCCGGCGCTCTGTGTGCCGTGGGGCGAGGATGATAATGGGTTGCCCATCGGGATGCAGCTCATGGGTCCGGCGTTTTCCGAGGAGCGGCTGTTCACCGCCGCCGAGGCCCTGGCCGTCGTTAGCGGTTGAGGGTGCGAAAGAGCGGCCTCCCTCTCCCTGTGGGAGAGGGACCGAGGGTGAGGGTAGAAAGCAGCGAAAATCAACGACCCCCATTTCATCCCACACAAACGGCGGGGATGGGAATCCCCGCCCTACATATTTGGATTTAATCGCGCATCAACCTCGGAGGGGCCGACCTTTAGGTCGGCCCGCATCTGCGTATAACTTCCGTAGGGGCGACCGTCCACGGTCGCCCGCGGGCGGGTCAGGAGACCCGCCCCTACGTCATCGTAATTCGCGGCGGCCCGCAGAGGACTCGTCCCACGGGGCCGCCCTACGTCATCGCAACGCATGGCGCGGGCCGAGGTGAGGGCCTAAAAAAAAGGGCGTGCACAGAGGACTCGTTCTACGGCCCGCCCCTACGTTCACCCCCCGGACATACCGACGGAAAGGGACGGCCCGCGCCGTCCCCTTTTTTTACACACGAACGGACACGTCCTACTGCATCCCGTCTATCCACTTGGCCCATGTGTCCCCACTGTGGGTGTACACCGCCCCGGAGCCGTCCAGGCAGTACACTAACCAGTAGCCGTCGTTGGAGTCGTAGAAGCAGGAGAGGCGGTAAGGCCCCTCGCCGCCGCACTTCTCCCCCGCCGCCTCCCAGGTGTCGCCCTGGACGTAGAGCTGACCCTCGGAGTTGACGGAGTAGAAGAGGTAGGTGTCGTAGATGGGGTCGAAGAAGCCGGAGATGTCGAAGGGCGCCTTGCCGGGGACGTTCTGGCCCTCGTCCGCCCAGTCCTCGATCCGGGCGTTGAACACCCGGCCGGTGGTGTCTATGCACTTCAGGATCCACAGGTCATCCGTGGAGTCGTGGAAGCCTGTGACGGCGTAGGGCCCCTTACCCAGGCAGGGGGAGCCGTCCACGCTCCAGTTTTCGCCGTCGAAATAGAAGAGCCCGCCGTCGGCCGACATGGCGTAGAAAATCGCCGAGTAGAGCTCGGAGTCGTAGAAACAGGCGAGGGTGAAGGGTGGCACGCCGTAGAGCTTGCCGCCCAGGGTTGACCACTCCTCGCGCCCCGAGAGCCAGAGCTGGCCGTCGGAGTCAATGGCGGCCACCACCCAGTCGTCCGCGCCGGCGTCGTAGCAGGCGCCCAGGCTGTAGGGGGACTTGCCGGGGCAGGCCAGCCCGTCCTTCGACCAGCCCTCCTGGGACGCGCTCCAGAGCTGGCCGTCGGAGTCAATCGCGAAGAGGTAGTAGTCGTTGTACACCGAGTCGAAGAAGGCGGCGAAGGAGAGCTCGGGCTTGCAGCCGACGGTGAAGACCAGGGCGACGAGACCCGCGATAATGAGTAACTTCTTCACGTGTTTCATGTGGCGTCTCCGGCTTTGGGTTGAGAGATTTTCACTATAACCGAGAACCCCCGTCCGAGTCAATTCCGAAGAACGGGGATGCCGGTCCGCCCACGCGCGGTTCAGGGGAATGAATACTGGGAGAGGCTCGGCCTTTCCCCCGTGATTCCGCGTATCCCGCGGCCCTTCCGGTAGATCGCACATGTACACGTAAAAGGGGGGAGGCTCGGCGACCCCTTCCGTGCAATAGCCTTACCGACGGGCACGACCGTCTCGATGCATGAAAAAGGGGGGAGGCTTAACCTCCCCCCCGTGCGTTTGGTTTTGCGCTTCTTAGCGATCGTATCTGGACTCGCGCGGTTTTCTCTCGCTCGCCTCATCCACCCGGATGGTCCGACCGTCTAGCTCGGTACCATTCATCTCGGATACGGCTTTCCTCCCCGCCTCGTCGTCAGCAAAAGTCACAAACCCAAAGCCCCGGGACCGACCGGAATCACGCTCGGTGATTACCTTGGCCTCGACTACCTCACCGAAGCGCTTGAACGCATCGCGAAGCGTCTGATCTGTAGTGTCCCAGCTCAAGCTCCCTACGAACAGCTTCACTCTCGAACCTGCTTTCTTATAGCGCCTCGTGGGCGCTCTACCTTGGAGGGATGCCCCTCCTTCCAAAGAACGGCGGATGACCGTCCCCGTTACAACCCTGGCCCAAATAAGACCAGAGCGGGCGCATGATAGCACACACCAGTTGATTTGTAAACAAATAATTTATCGGAAGGGCGCCGGATTCCCCGGTCGGCCCCGTTTGGGCGCTTGACCACCGACCCGTTTAGTTCGATAATCGCCGCATGGTCTGGCCTTTCATCATCGCGACAGCCGCGGCGGTTCTGGCGGTCTGGCTCGTGCCGGTGCGTGTCGTTCGCCGTCGCAGCCTGGAGGGCATAGACGTACCCGGCGCGGTCCGGGCCTACGACGCGATGAGCCGCACGCCGGGCTTCTGGCTGCTGCGGCAGTTAGTCCTGCGGCGGCTGGGCGGCTGGAAACCGGAGGGGACGCTGGCGGACGTGGGCTGCGGGCCGGGTTACCTCTTGCGGGCCGCGGCGAAAAAATTCCCCCGACTACGCCTCGTAGGGGTGGACATCGCGGAAGAAGCCCTCGACACAGCCAGGCGCAACCTGGACCCGGCGCGGGTGGAGCTCCTCCGGGGCGGCTCGGGAAGTTTGCCGCTCCCCGACGGGTCCTGCGATTTCGTCGTAAGCACCTTTTCGCTGCACCACTGGTCGCGGCCGGGGGAGATTTTCGCGGAATTTTCCAGGGTGCTGAGACCGGGCGGGCGGTTCCTGGTCATGGACCTCCGGCGGGACGCCCCGGCGCCGGTCCACCTGTTCGTCTGCCTGGTCACGGCCGTGGTGGTGCCGCGGGAGCTGCGGCGGATACGGGAGCCGGTGGGTTCCCTGCGGGCGAGCTACACCGCCGCCGAGGCGAAGACCCTCCTGTCGGAGACGCCCTTTGAGGACTGCGGCGTCGAGCGGGGTTTGGCCTGGATGTATCTCCGGGGCCGGAAGGGGGGAG
>DATKYS010000127.1 GCA_035528375.1 bacterium | reverse complement strand
GACATTTGACATGCCGATCCTCGGACTCTTTGTTTGCCACCATGCCTCCAGTTCATGTGACATGATAGCATCCCCGTAAGTCCTTTATCTAGCGTTGTAGATGAGACTAAGGATGGTCCAGGAACACAAAGGTATCCCTATGGGAAAGCGTCAACACCTTGTTCCCCGAGGACCAGGCGCGCGTCCAACCGCCGGGGTTGGGGGAACAGGTGAAGGTCAGCTCGGGGGAGTCCGTGTCCATCTCCGTGTTGAAAGTCAGAACGACGTTGGAGTTCAGCCCCACGTCGTCCCGGCCGTCAACGGGGTCGGTGGCCAGGAGCATCACGCTCCCGCCCAGGGCCTGCTCGACGTTGATGAGCCCGTAGCCGTACTCATCGTCCCGGCCGGACGGCCCCAGGTCGGTGGCGGTGGATTGCAGGGTGGCGCGGATGTTGGCGGGGCCGGTGATGCCCTCGGAAATCATCAGCCCCACGACGGCCGCCACGTGGGGGCAGGCCATGGACGTGCCCTGGAAGAACCAGTAGTCGAAATTGTCGTCCAGGTCCACGGGGCCCATCGTGTGGTACGTCTGCTGGAGGACGCCGTCGGGGTAGCCGTCGTCGTTCAGGTCCGCGTACACGTCGCCGCCCGGGGCCATTATCTCCTGGTCGGAGCCGTAGTTGGAGTAGTAGGCCCGATCGGCGTCGTAGTCCACCGCCCCGACGCAGATGACCTCGGCGTAGCCCGAGGGGTAGTGGGTGGTGTCCGTGTCGTCGTTCCCGGCGGCGGCAGCCAGAACGATTCCGGCGTTGTAGGCGTCTATGCACGCCTGGTGCAGGACCGAGTCGCTACCGTAGCCGCCCAGGCTCATGTTTATCACGTCGGCCGAGTGGGTCCGCGCCCAGTCTATCCCGTTGGCCACCGACCAGCCCTCGCTCGAACCCTCCCAGTTCAGGACCTGCACCGGCATCACCCGGCAGTTGAAGGCCACGCCCGCCGGTCCGAGGCCGTTGTCGGTGTTCTGGGCCAGCGTCCCGGTGACGTGGGTGCCGTGGCCGTGCTGGTCGTTGGGGTGGCTGTCCGAGTGGATGAAGTCGTAGGGGCTGACGAAGGTGACGTCGGACAGCTCGTCCGCCTGATGATAGGTGCCGCCGATGACCTCGGTCTGCTCGTAGCTCGGCACGGCGTATTCCTCGTAGGCCACGCCGGTGTCCAGAACGGCGATGATGACCGAGGAGTCGCCGCCCCGGTTGATGTCCCAGCCCTCCTCCAGATAGATGAAGTCGTCTTTGTTGAAGTGCCACTGGTATTGGTAGTAGGGGTCGTCGGGGGTCCACTCCAGACGGTAGACGAAGTTGGGCGCCGCGGCCAGCACTCCCGGCAGGAGCTCGAAGCGCCGGGCGTACTCCTCCTCCCGGCCGTGGGGAACCGACAGGAGGACCCGTTCCGGAGTGACGGAGCTGCGATCGAGGAGACCGATCGTCGGCCCCACCTCCCGGGCGGCGGCCAGGACCTCCGCGTCGTCCATCACCCGCGTGAACCAGACGATGACCTCGCCCTCGACGTACCGAATCTCTACCGGCTGCGGAACGGCCGGCTCCGCGACGAGGAGACGTTCGGCCCGGGCCCCCGCGGTCAAGAGGAGCGTCGCCAGAAATGCGTAAACCAACTTGCGCATCGTTACACCCCCCCTGAAATCTATCTCACCTTCTTTATATTAGAATAATTTGCGCTGTGAAATCAAACCAAAAGGACCGCGACCCGCGGGGGGGTCAAGAGACCCGGCCCTACGTCAACGCAGCGAGGCCCGGGGCGTTGTGAGGAGTACGCGATCTCCCTCTCCCAGTGGGAGAGGGTTGGGGTGAGGGCTACCTTAGAAAAAACGGGCGGACCAAAGGGTCCGCCCCTACGTCATCGCAATAAATCTCGGGGCGCTATTGGCACGACGGGAATGTTGTGCTATCTATAAATGTGGTATTCGAACTAGTAGAAAAAGGAGGCAAACGTGAAAAGATTGATGTTGCTCGTTCTCGTCGTTGCGGCCTTCGCCGCCAACAGCCTGGTTACCTCCGGCATCCCCATAGACACCCATCCTCAGCCTCAACACGGGTTATTCGAGTTCTACTGGGATGACGGGATTATGTCCAGCGGTTGGATCTGGTTCACCGGCGGCAACTACTGGGCCACGCAGTTCGACGAGGTCAAAACCGGCGGTTTAGCAGATGCCGTCACCGACTACGGCGCCGTGACCTATCCTGGTTGGCCGGACACCCCCTTCCAGGGCGCCACCATGCACACCTTCTCGGACCTGGGCGGCTACCCGGGCACCGACCTGGGGTATGAGACCCTGATGTTCACCGCGGGCGGCGTTTTCCAG